>NZ_SMKO01000300.1 GCF_004348685.1 Nonomuraea deserti
GTGGTGGCGGGCTGGGGCGGCGGTCCGGCGGGGGCGCGGCTCGGAGTGAGCGAGCGTGCGGTGCTGACGCTCGTCCTGGTGCATTCCGTGGCGATCCCGAGGGCCGAAGGGCTGCTGCCCGAGGACTCCTGGCTGTCACCGCACCCCACCCCGGTCGACGAGTTGCGCCGCCACACCCAGCTGCCGATCGGCGAGCTGGAGGCGGCGTTGCGGGCGCTGCGGCATGCGGGCCTGCTGGGCCAGGTGAAGGCCGGTGAGGAGGCGGGCGGCTACGTGCCGGGGCCGCAGTTCCACCGGCTCACTCCGGCGGCTCGGCGCCGCCTGCAGGAGGAGCTGATCCTGGCGGCCGGGCCGAGCACCCCGCTGGCGGCGGCCGTACGCGCGCGCAGGTCAGCGCGGTGAAGATGTCGGATGGAAGGGTAACGGGGGTACGAGTGTCGCAGGTGGAGAACGTCGTCGGAGACCGCGTACTGATCGCCGTGCAAGCGGTCAACATCTCGCGACTCTCGACCCATCCGGTGCCCACCGTGCCCGGCACGCTCATCGTCGTGGCCGGCGCCGGGCCCAAGGACTCCAACGGCGCGGGCAAGTCATCATTTATCGCCTCGATCACGGCACTGCTCGGTGATGAGCAGTGGCGGTTCGCGTCGGGCGCGAAGGCGGTGTCGGAGCTGCTGTTCAACGCCGAGCTGGCCAGCGGCGCCGGGTCCCGCCAGTGGGCGAGCGCCGACCACGGCTACATCGTGGGCGTGTTCGGGCCGCCCGGCATGGACGGCTTCGCCCCGGCGGGCCACGGCGCCGCGCCCACGGCCCATGCCTCGGCGGCCGGGACGTCCGCCTCCCTGGACGACACCGCAACCGACGGCACGACTTCCGACGGCGCGGCGTCCGACCGTGCCGCATCCAGGGACGCGGCGTCCGGAGGTACGGTGCCCGGCCTCTCCGCATCCGGAGGTGCGGCGTCCGAAGGTGCGGCGTCCGAAGGTGCGGCGTCCGAAGGTGCGGCGTCGGGCCTCCACGCATCCGGAGGTGCGGCGGCCGATGCGGGGGCGTTCGTTCTTGGGGATCCCGGAGCGAGCGCGGAGCTGTTCGAGGTGCCCGACACCTCCGGCGGGGCCCTGACCGTGTGGCTCAAGGTCAACCAGGAGGCGCCCCACCTGGAGATCAGGTGGCGGGAGGGCGTGCATCTGGCGGCGTCCCCCTCGGAGGCCGAGCGGGTAGCTCGCGCCGACGAGATCTGGGCGTCGCTGCCGAAGTCGGCCGGGCGGCGTGACGTCGTGGCCCGCGACCTGACCAAGGTGCTCTACGGCGACCGGGTCAGGTGCGTGTCGTTCCTGTCCACGTCCGTACGCAGCAAGGTCGCGACCAACCTGCTCTCCCAGCCGCTCAACGAGATCTCCCCCGAGCGCGTCTTCGAGGCCATCGCCGCGCTCACCGGCCTGGACGCGGAGCTGGAGCAGGAGCGGGAGGCTCGGCGCGACGAGCACGCCAGGCGGGTGCGCGCGGCGCAGGCCGCCGATCGGCTGGCCGAGTTCGAGTCGGAGTCGAAGGCGTTGCTGACCACGTTCGACCGGCGCGACCAGGCGAGGGTACGGCTGGCGGACGCGTTGCGGTGCTGGCGGGGCAGGCTGGCCCGCAAGCTGGCCGACGCCGCGGGCAAGGACGACGTCCTGGCCGCCGGCCTCGAGCGGCACCTCGCGGCGGGCGAGGCCGCGGCCGAGTCGATCGCCATGGTCAAGGCGGAGATCACGACCCTGCGGGAGGACACCCTCGACCGGCAGGTCTCCCAGGCGCGCAAGGAACTGGCGGCGATGCAGGCGCGAGCGGCGAAGCTGGACGCCGACCGCGCGGTGGCGGAGAACTCCGCCGACGAGTTGCGCGGGCTGATCCCGGCGCTGGAGGAGAGCCGCAGGTTCGCGGACGGGCGTGACGTGCCCACGGCCGAGCGGGAGCTGCGGGAGGTGCGGCTGCGGCTGAACGAGGCGCTCAAGGCGCTCGGGGTGGCCGACCAGGAGGTGTCGTCCGCTCAGGCCGCGCTCGACGACGCGGAGGGCGGCCCGGCGGCGGCCCAGCTCAACGCGCTGACGGCGGCGGGCATCGGCGCGACGGGCCTGCTCGACGCCCTCGACGTGGCCGAGCAGGCCCGCGACTCCGCGAGCCCCGTCCAGGAGCCCGCCCGGCAGAAGGCGCCGGACGATGCCGAAGACCTGGGCGCCGCGCTCAAGGCGCGTTATGGCAAGGCCGGCGGACAGCAGGACGGGCAGCAGGACGGGCAGCAGGACGGGCAGCAGGACAGGCAGCAGGGCGGGCGACCGGGTGAAGCCCCGCTGGGTGAGATCCCGCTGGGTGAGCTGCGGGGGTGGCCGAACGAGCATGCGGTGATCGTGGACGCGGCGCAGCTCGACGCCGCCGCCGCGGCCCTGGCGGAGCTGCCGGGTTCGGTGCTGGTCAGTGCCGCAGGGGTGAGCGTCGTCGGCGCGTTCGACGGGATGGCGACCGGGCGGGAGGCCCGCATCAAGGCCGCCGAGCAGCGGCTCAACCGGGCGAAGGACGTACAGGAGACGGCGGCGCAGGCCGTGCGCGACGGGGAGGAGTCCGTCGCCGAGGCGCAGCGCCGTTTGGAGGGGGCCAGGGCGGGGGTGCGCCTGGACGAGCTGGAGGCGAAGCTGGGCGAGCGCCGGGCCAGGCTCGGCGAGCTCAACGCCGCCATCGAGGAGCTCGCGCCGAAGGTCGCCGAGGCCGAACGGCAGGCGGGCGCGCTGGACTTCCGCGCCCGCACCCGGGACATGGAGATCGAACGCCTGGAGGGGCGGCGGCAGCGGCACGAGGCCGAGCGGGCGCAGGCCCGTGACCAGGCGGCGAAGGTCACCGCCGAACGCGAGTCGCTCAAGCTCGACGCGCTGGCCGCCGACTGGGGCGGCACGGTCGAGACGGCCCGCGAATGGCTGGCGGCGCTGCCCGAGGAGGAGCGGCCTCGCACGGCCGAGGAGTGGTGGCGGATCGCCGAGCGCCACCTCGACCAGGCGTTGCGCGACACCTTCCCCGAGGACGACGCGGAGGTCCCGGAAGAGCTGCGGTTCCTGCTGGAGGAGCGGGGCGGAAGCACGGCGCGGGAGCAGGCGACGTTCGCGGCGGTGTGCGGGTCGCTGGCGTCCTACCTGCGCGGTCAGGAGGAGTACGAACGCCACCAGCGCCGGCAGATCGAGGCCCAGCTGGTGTCCAGGCAGCGTGACCTGGCGGCGGCGGCCAGGGGCGCCGAGGAGGCGGCGCAGTCCACGGCCGTGCACCGGGCCGCGCTGACGGCGGCGATCAAGGCGCGGCTGACGCGGGTGGCCGAGGAGTTCGAGAAGCTCGACACCTCGTACGGCGGCTACGGCGCGACCCTCGAGTTCCCGGTGCCGCCCGCGCCCGCCGATCCCGAGCAGCGCTGGCAGTGGCGGGTGACGCCGAAGTGGCGGCGCGGCGAGGGGCAGGGGTTCGTGCCCTACAACCGGCGGGCCAACACCGCGCTCATGGACGAGAAGGCGGTCAAGCTGGTGTGCGCGGCGGCCATCGCCTCGTCCGGGGGCGGGCATCTGTGCCTGGTGCTCGACGAGTTGGGGCGCAACCTGGGCAAGGAGCACCGCAGGGAGGCGGTGGCGTTGTTCAGGAGGATCGGGGAGACGTACGGCATCACGGTGATCGGGGCGTTGCAGGACGACATGGAGCCGTACGCGATCGACGCCTGCGGCCAGTACATCAAGTTGCGGCGGTCGTCCGACGCGATGCCGTACAACGAGCCGCCGGTGATCGTCGGGCACGACCAGCACAGCGAGCGCGTACGGGCGCTCGCGGCGTACGTGGACCGCGGCGCCGTGGCCGGGTGAGCGCCATCGCCGGCCAAGGTTTTCATGCAGGCTCACCCGCTGCAGGACGTGCCCACTCCGCGCCCGCCGGCCCTCAGATCCGGTACATGGGTGAGCTTTTGGAGAGTCCGCTGATTGCCACGTTATTCTGGTATGCGAAGTCGAGAAAGCCGGCGTCGCAAGTCGCTCACCTCGTCGCGCAGCTTCTGCAGTTCGGACGCGTCTGGCCCGTTCACCTTGGCGATGTCGAGCCCATCGTTCACCCTGCGGCCGGCGTCATCCAGATGTCCGGCCACCGGCCCGAGCTGCGAGTCGATCCGCCGCAGCTCCTCGGTCCGCTGTCTGAGAAGCCGGTTGAAATGTTCGTCAAGATACGGATGGTCCGCCAGCGGTTGCCTGGCGAGTTGAGCTCTCTGGACTTCGCTGATTTCTCCGCGCGCATACGCGCCCCGCAGCCTGACCTCGAGGGTCATCTTGGCATCGCCCAGGCGCCGTTGGGCCTGTGCCAGCCCTGTTTCGGCGTTCCCGATTCTCGACCTGGCTTCTTGGATGGAGTACCTGGCACGGGCCTGCGCCTGCGTGGCTCGCTTGGCGGGCGTTCCCCGGAGCCGCCCGGCGAGCCGGGTGTAGATCCGTCCGATGAACCGTGTGGCGGTGAGCAGCCACTGCTGCATGCGCTGGGCGACCGGCCGCAGCAGCCGCCTGATCAGCGCCCGTCCCTGCGGCGTGAGAGCGGCCAGGCCCGCCATCCCGGCCAGCCCGACGAGAATCCCGCCGGCCCATTTGACCGTGCTCCACGCGACCCGGGCGGCGCCCGCTCCAAGCGAGGCGTGCTGCGCCTGGACGGTACTGCGGCGCAGCACGCCGACCTGTCCGCCCACGTGCTCGGCCAGCGCGTCCGTGGCGGCACCGGTGTTCGCGCCACCGAGCCGGTACGCGCGGACGCCGTCGACAGCGACCGACTCCTGCGAACGGCCCAGAGACTCCAGCACACCGACCTGGCGTTCCAGCTCGGTGGTGTCCGGCGGGCGCGGAACACCCAACAGGCCGAAACCGGCCTCCTCAAGCCCGGTAGCCATGATCGGCACTCACCTCGCTCATCGCCTCAGCCTCCGCGTTCGTCGCCGCCATCAGCGCCTGGCCCTCTCCCGTCCCGCCGAGCCCGGCGATCACCTCCGCGGAGCAGCCAAGACTCGACGTCAACCGCACGAAACCGCTCGGCGCGTCGTCGTCGGGAGCCGCACACACATCCATCACTCCTGTCCCGAAGTCTTCTAACACATCAGAGCCAACAGATCCAACCGGTTCCACCGTGCGCATGACTACGCAGCAGCATGACCATCACCAGCCCTCGCACGACGCACCCCCGGTGCCCCGCGATCAGGGTGCAGCGCCGACGCAGCCGGTCGGGGACCATCGCCGAGACCACGGTGCCCGCCGCCATGAACACGCCGATCATGGTGAGCGCGAGCATCGTGGTCTTCGGGATCTCCAGCACGCACGTCCCGTACGCCAGGCAGTAGGTGGTGGCCGTGTAGAAGAGCGTGTACGCGATAGGCACGACCCAGCACAGCGTGCGATACGGGCGCCCGCGGCGTACGTGGACCGCATCGTCCCGGCGGGTGGATCCCGGCGGCCGGGAGTCTGCGTGGGCGGGCCCCGCGATAAGTCGGTCCGTCACAGTCCGCTGGTCACACGATCCGGTACATGTCCTGGATCTCGAAGGGACCGTTGATGTCCATGCGGGTGGTCCACGCGCGGTCGGCCAGTTCGGCGCGCCGGAAAGTCAGGTCGCTCACCTGCTGCCGCATGTCGTCCAGGTGGGAGGCGTCCAGCCCGTTGGCCCTTGCGATCCCGAGCCCTTCGTCCACGTGCCGCCGGGCGTCGTCAAGGTGGCCGGCGGTGTGCCTGCTGAGGTGCGTCTCGATCTGTTGGAGTTGATCTCCTTGCCGGCTCAGGTTCCATTTAGCCATGTCGTCGAGATAGGGGTGGTTCGCCAGCCCTTGTGCGTTGAGCCGGGTCGTGGTGGCGGCGTCGGTTCCGTTGCGGACGTACGCGGTGTCGAGCGTTTTTCTGGCATTGCGCACCTGCGTTTCGACCTGGCGCAGCCGTTCCTCGGCCCAGTTCATGCTCATGGCGGCCTGGTCCGTCGAGTTGCCGGCACGCATGGCCGCGGTGCGCGCCGCCGTGACAGGATGCTGCCGCGTTCCCCGCTGCACGGCGGACGCGGTCCGGCCGGCCGTCGACTGCCCGGCGCCCGGCGGCTTGGCGGGCGTTCCCCGGAGCCGCCCGGCGAGCCGGGTGTAGATCCGTCCGATGAGCCGGGTGGCGGTGAGCAGCCACTGCTGCATGCGCTGGGCGACCGGCCGCAGCAGCCGCCTGATCAGCGCCCGTCCCTGCGGCGTGAGAGCGGCCAGGCCCGCCATCCCGGCCAGCCGGACGAGGATGCCGCCGGCCCATTTGACCGTGTTCCACGCGACCTGGGCGGCGCCCGCCCCGAGCGAGGCGAGTTGCGCCTGGGCAGTGCTGCGACGCAGCACACCGGCCTGTCCCGCCACGTGCTCGGCCAGCGCGTCCGTGGCCGCGCCCGTGTTCGCGCCGCCGAGCCGGTACGCGCGGCCGCCCTCACCGGCGACCGACGCCTGCGAACGGCCCAGAGACTCCAGCACGCCGGCCTGGCGTTCCAGCTCTGTGGTGTCCGGCGGGCGCGGAACGCCCAGCAGGCCGAAAGCGGCCTCCTCAAGCCCGGTGGCCATGATCGGCACTCACCTCGCTCATCGCCGCCGCCTCCGCCTCCGCCTGCGCGTTCGTCGCCGCCATCAGCGCCTGGCCCTCTCCCGTCCCGCCGAGCCCGGCGATCACCTCCGCGGAGCCGCCGAACAGCGCGACCAGGTATTCCTGGTAGGGGCCGGCGAAGTCGGGGTAGGGCAACGGGCCCGTGCTCCCCGCCATCTGTCCGCGAAAGCCCTGGTGGACCTGCTGCTGCTCGTCCGTCAGCGTCCGGAATTGCCGGGCGGACGCTTCGCGGCCGGCGACGTCCCAGGTGATCTCTTCATCTGTCATCACGGGGCAGCTTTCCTGAGGGCGGATCATCCAGGCGGCGCAACATCTCCTCGAGACTCGACGTCAACCGGGCGAAATCGCTGGCCGCCTGCGCTTCCATGTCGTTGACCCGGCGGATGAACTCCTCCGTGCCGGGGCCCTCCTCCGCGGGCGTGGCGGGCTCGCCGACCCGGGCCAGCCGGTCCTGCTGCGCCGCGCGCACGGCGGCGACGATGTGGCCGGCCAGTTCGTGCGACCCGAGGCGCATGGCCCGCGGGTCCAGCTTCAGCCTGGCCAGCAGGCCGTCCTCCCCGACGATCGCCCCGATCTGACCACCGGCGGCCTCCCCTGCTCCGGTGGGCGGGTCGTCATCAGGCGCCGCTCGCACGTCATCACTCCAGTCTCAATCGTCACTTCTGACACATCTGGGTCATAGCATTAAACCGCCCCAGCGCCCGCATGCCCACCCAGCGCGTCAGGCGATCGGCGGGCCGGTGTAGGAGGCGCGCAGGCGGAGGAGGGTGCCGCGCTCGTACTCCTCCATGGCGTGCGCGAGCCAGCCCGCCGCCCTGGCCACCGCGAAGATCGCCTCGCCCGAGCCGCTCACCATGCCGCTGACGGCGGCCAGGATGGCGAGGGCGAAGTCGATGTTGCGCTCCGGCAGCCGCCTGCGGCGCATCTCGGCCAGCACGGCCGTGCCCGCGGCGATCCGCTCGTGCCCCGGCGCGGCCTCCTTGACCAGGTCCAGCAGGGCGCCACCGCGGCCGTCGCCGTTCTTGTAGATGCTGTGGCCGAAGCCGGGGACGCGTTCGCCGCGGCGCAGGCGGTCCGTGATCGCCCGCGTGGCCTGGCGTGGCTCGGCGACCTCGGCGAGCAGGCGTTCCGCGCCGTACGAGGCACCGCCGTGCCACGGGCCGCCCAGCACTCCCAGGCCGGTCAGGACCACGGCGTACGGGTCCGCCCGCGCGGAGGCGGCGACCCTGGCGGCCAGCGTGGAGGCGGCCAGTTCGTGGTCGGCGAGCAGCACCAGGGCCGCCTGGAGGGCGTGGAGCAGGCCGGGTGCGGGCGGGGCCGGGCACAGGCGGGACCAGAGGCGTTGGGCGATCGACTCGCCCTGGGGCTCGCCGAGTTGCGGCATGGCGTCGACCAGGCCGGCGATCAGGCGGCGGCCGGTGTCGGTCACGGAGGCGGGATCGAGCTGGTGGCGGAGAGGGTCGGATGCGCCCAGCACGGTGGCGATCACCTGGAGGCGGTCGAGCGGCAGCAGGTCCTCCGGCAGCCCGCGCTGGGCGGCGACGGCGGCCCGCAGCGCTTCCGGCTCGCACCGCCACACCGCGCTGCCGGAGGGAGCCGCGGGGCCCGGCCGCTCCTCACCGTGACCGCCGGCGGCGCCGGCCGGGGACGTACCCTCACGAGGCGAAGCGGCACCGGGCAGGGGGGCGGGTGAGGGC
>NZ_SMKO01000301.1 GCF_004348685.1 Nonomuraea deserti
GTCGGGGGTGCCGGGGGCGGCCCCGGCCCAGGCGGCGCCGCCGCAGCGCTGGTCGGCCTCGCTCAGGCCGGCGGTGATGACGGCCTGCTGGCCGGCGGTGCTGACGACGTCGACGCACGGCTTGTGGCCGAAGGCGCTCTGCATGGTGGCCGCGAGGCGGTCGACGAGCCAGCTCTCGCGGTAGTAGTTGTACATCGAGAACGCGCCGCCCGGCTTCAGGTGCTCGCGGGCGGCCTGCATGGCCTCTTCGGTGAACAGGTAGCTCTCCAGGCGCAGCGAGCTGGCTCCGGAGACGAGGGTGAGCGAGTCGGGCAGGGCGAAGAGGATGAGGTCGTACTTCGCGCCGGTACGTTCCAGGAAGGCACGGCCGTCGGTGATGTGGGTGGTGACGCGCGGGTCGTCGTAGGGCCGGTCGGGGTGGACGGAGCCGCCGAGCTCGCGCAGCTTGGGGTCGATCTCGACGGCGTCGACGCGGGCGGCGCCCTTGGACAGGGCGATCGCCACGTCGGTGCCGCTGCCGGCGCCGACGATGAGCACGTCCTTGGGCGGTTTGGTGGTCCGTTCGTACGGCAGGCCGTACTGGCGCTCCCACTGCAGCCGGGCGGCGGCGGGCACGGCCTGCTGGTGCGGGATGCCGTTGACCGCGATGTCGGTGACGGCGACGCCCAGCTGCTGGAGCTGCCTGAACGTGACCTTGTAGTACGGCGACCAGATCGCCCCCGCGGTCAGCGTCTCGGCCAGCAGCAGCCCGACGACGGCCAGCGAGGGCACGGTCACCAGGCCCACGTAGAGGGCGCGCGGCCGGGGCACCAGCAGCAGCGCGTAGCAGATCGCGGCGATCAGGCCCCAGAACACCGGCGGCGCGCTCAGGAAGGACAGCGCGGTGAACGCGGCGATGCCGGTGAGGCTGCCGACCAGGTCGTAGCGGTACGCCTCCAGGCGCGGCAGTTCGGGGAAGCAGCGTCCGACGAGCTCGGCGGGGCCCATGAGCACCAGCGCCGCGGCGCAGAAGATCACCGGCAGGATCAGCCACGCGGGCGGGCCGCTGGTGGACAGGCTCGTCCAGTACAGGACGCCCTCGGTGTTCCTGTCGACGGTCACCGGGAAGGTCAGCACGACCACGACCAGGATGGCGAGCACGACGGGCGAGTAGTAGGGCTGCCGCCGCGACCGGCCGACGCGCAGGAAGCCGAGCCCGATGCCGAGGAACGAGCCGAGCAGCACGAAGTTCGTGAAATAGCTGAGGTGGACGATGTTGGATCCGGTCCACCTGATCAGCGCCAGCTCGAGGAAGAGCATGAAGGCGCTGGCGAGGATGAGCCTCGGCCGCACCGCCAGCCAGTGAGCCTTCTCCCCGTCGTCGACCGGCGTCCGCGCCTCCAGCGTCATGCTGCCTCACCGTAGTGAAAAGATCGCCGGCGCGGAAGTCCGGCGAGCCGCGGACAAAGATGTCCGCTTCGCGGTGATTAGCGCATTTCCGCAGGTCAAAACCGGTGGGATCCGCTGGACGTGGGCGGGCGGATGCAGGAATCTGGGGACGTTCGCTCCCCCACACACGTTGGTGGTGACACATGCGGGTCCTGATCCAGCTCCGTCCCTCTCCCGACCTGGTCGCGGCCGTCGCCGACCCCGGCCAGGCCGCCACCACGGCCGACGTCGCCGACGGGCTGCCCGGAGTCGAGCTCGACTCGGCGTTCGTGCCCGTGGCCGTGCCACGGCCCGTCCCCTCGACCGGCGGCGACCCGCTCTCGCTCAATCAGCCGCTCGACTTCTCCCTGGCCGCCGAGGACGCGTCCGTCCTGGTCCGGGGGACGATCTCCGACGACGAGCTGGCCTCCAGGGTCACGCTGCTGCCCGGCATCAGGCCCGACGTGGTCGGCATCTTCGCCGATCCGGTCATCGAGTCCGCGGTGTGCGGGGGCGATCCGCCGGCCGGCGACTGGCACGACGTCGAACGCCTGCTGCACGTCCCCAGGCTGCATGCCGAGGGCCTCGACGGCGCCGGGGTCGCGCTGGCCGTGCTCGACAACGGCATCAACGCCGCCCACACGGCCAGGCAGCTCGGCAGGGGCGTCACGCTGGACGCCGAGCGCTCCTGGAGCCCGCCGGGAGTGTCGGGCACGCCGGGCGAGTTCGAGGTGGACCACGGCACGATGTGCGCGTTCGACGCGCTCATCGCGGCCCCTCACGCGTCACTGATCGACATCCCGGTGCTGCTGTCCACCCGGCCGGGCGGCTCGGCGATGGACGGGCTGCTGTCGGACGCGGTGTCGGCGTTCGCGCACCTGCGCAACGTGCTCGACGCCCAGCCCGCGGGGTCCAGGGCGCTGGTGGTGAGCAACTCGTGGGGATCGTTCTCGCCCGAATGGGACTTCCCCGTCGGGCATCCCGGCAACTACTCCGACAACGCCGCCCACCCGTTCAACCTGATGGTGGCCGGCCTGGACCGGGCGGGCGCGGACGTGCTGTTCGCGGCGGGCAACTGCGGCCGCGAGTGCCCCGACGGCCGGTGCGCCTTCCCCGCGCGGCCCATCGTGGGCGCCAACTCCCATCCGAAGGCCCTGTCGATCGGCGGCATCGACGTCAACGGCGAGCGGGTGGGCTACTCCTCGCAGGGGCCCGGGCGGCTGACCGCCCGCAAGCCGGATCTCTGCGCGTACACGCATTTCTCCGGGTCCCAGGCGCTGGGCCCCGGCTCGCCCGACTCGGGCACGTCGGCGGCGGCGCCGGTGGCGGCCGGGCTCGTGGCTGCGGTGCGCACCATGTGGCCGGCGGACAGGCTGTCGCCCGCCCAGCTGCGCGCGCTGCTGCGGCGCACCGCGGAGGACCGCAGCGAGGTGGGGTTCGACTACGGCTACGGTTACGGGATCGTGGACCCGGCGGGCGTCATCGCGGCCCTTCAGCGCCGCGCCAGAAGCGCGGCTTGACCAGCGCGGGCGTGGCCGGAGCGCCGCCCGGCCACGCCACCGCTCCTTACGCGTTCTCCCTGTTGAACACGCGCGTCCCGATGGTGAGGCTGACCACGGCGAAGACCGCGGTCACCGCCACGCCGGCGGCGACCGTGCCCGTCAGGTAGTGGCCGTGGAACAGGTCGCGCAACGCCTCCAGCACATACCGGAACGGGCTGACGTGCGAGAGGGCGTCGAGCCAGCCCGGCGCCATCGACATCGGCAGGAACGAGCCGGACAGCAGGACGAGCGGGATCACCGCCGTGGACATCGCCGGCGCGAACAGCTGCTCGTTCATCGTCAGGGCGACGGCGTACGACAGCGCGGCCAGGCTCAGCCCGAGCACGACGACCAGCACGAACCCGGCCACCAGCCCGAGCGCGGGTGCGCGCAGGCCGAGGGCGAAGGCGACCGCCAGGAGCAGCAGCGTCTGCAGGATCAGCGTGACCGCGTTGGTGAGCACCCGCCCGAGCAGCAGCGCCAGCCTGCTGGCAGGGGTGACGCGCATCCGCTCCAGCACGCCGGAGCGTTTCTCGAAGACGATGCCGAACCCGGCCAGCCCCATGCTCATCAGGCCGAGCTGGATGATCAGGCCCGGCACGAGCGTCTCCCAGGTGCCGAACGTGGTGAAGATGGGCCCGAACAGCACCAGGAAGAGCAGTGGCTGGACCGCGCCGAAGACGACGCCGACCTTCTGCCGCAGCGTGACGCCCACGCCGTGGCGGAACAGCACCCAGGTGTCGCGGAGCATCAGGCTCCCTTCCCCGACAGCGCGCTCTCCTCGCGCAGCGACCTGCCGGTGATGTCGAGGAACACGTCGTCGAGCGTGCGTCCGCCGGTCTTGAGCTCGGCCGGGGCGCCCTCGGCCACGATCCGGCCGTGGTCGATGATCAGCAGCCGGTCGCAGAGGGCGTCGGCCTCGTCGAGGTAGTGGGTCGTGAGGAACACCGTCATGCCCTTCTCCTCGCGCAGCGCGCGGATGTGGCCCCACAGGTTGGCCCGGCTCTGCGGATCGAGGCCGGTCGTCGGCTCGTCGAGGAAGAGCAGCGCCGGGTCGTGCAGCAGCGCGAACGCGATGTCGAAGCGGCGGCTCTGGCCGCCGGAGAGCGCGCCGCCGAGCCTGGTCTCCAGCCCCGCGAGGTCGAGCCCGGCCAGGACCTCGCGCGTCTTGGCCGCGGACTCCTGGCGGCTCAGCCCGTAGAGCATGCCCTGGAGTTCGAGCTCTCCCTTGAGCGGCGCGGTCGGCAGGATGCCGCCGCCCTGGGCGACGTAGCCGATGTTCCTGCGCACCTCCTTCGCATCGGCCCGCAGGTCGTGCCCGGCCACCGTGGCGGTGCCGGACGTGGGGCGCAGCAGGGTGGTCAGCATGCGCATGGTCGTGGTCTTGCCCGCGCCGTTCGGACCGAGGAAACCCACGATCTCACCGGGCTCCACCGATATGCCGACGTCTCTGACGGCCTCCACGCCGCCGTCGAAGGTCTTGCTCAGACCCGAAGTCTTGATCATTTCATCGCCTCCAAAATTGAGGTAACCACAAAATTGGCGTTACTGCAATTTTGGTACGATGGCGACATGGGTGAGGGGCTGCGGGAGCGGAAGAAGCGCGAGACCAGGGAGCGCATCGCCGACATCGCGATGGGCCTGTTCATGGCCAAGGGGTTCGACAACGTGACAGTGGCAGAGGTGGCGCGGGCCGCCGACGTGTCGGTCAACACGGTGTTCAACTACTTCAGCACCAAGGAGGACCTGTTCGCCGACCGGCAGGACCTGGCCGTGGACCACCCCGTGCGGGTGATCCGGGAGCGCGAGCAGGGAGAGAGCGCGGTGGGGGCCTTCCGGCGCGACGTGCTCGACGCCATCGCCACCCGGCACTGGCGATACGGGTTCAACCTGGGCGCCGACGTGTTCGCCAGGATCGTGGACGCCAGCCCGGCGCTGGTCGCCCGGCTACGCGAGATGCACGAGCAGCGGGAGCAGGCGCTGACCCGGGCGCTCGCCGACGAGCTCGACGCCGACCCCGACGACCTCCGGCCGAGGCTCGTCGCGGCGCACATCCTCACCACGACGCGGCTGCTCACCCACTACTCGGTGAGCAGGAGACTCGCCGGCGAGCAGTGGGAGAGCATCGAACCCGACCTCAGAGCACAGGCGGAGAAGGCGTTCGACCTGCTGGAACCGGGCCTCGGCGACTATGGCCGGCGGCGCTAGCCGCCGCTCTCGAAGCCGCCGGTGACGAACGCCATCCCCAACCCGAAGATGATGAACCCGAACGTGAGCATCATCAGGACGCTGCTGATGATGCCGCAGATGCGGCCTGCCTGGATGGAGCCGCGGTTCTCGTAGTAATAACCGCTCTCGTCGATCTCGCGCAGCGCTCTGTTGCCCATCACCCAGGCGAAGGGCCCGAGGATGCTGCAGATCACCAGGCTCAGGATGCCCAGCACGAGGATGGCGGTGCCGTTGGGGTGACTCTGCGGGGGCGGGCCATAGGAGGAAGGGCCGTAATACGGATAGGACATGCCGTCCGCCCCCTCCCCCGCCCGGTGTCGTGTGGGTTTATATCACAGTCTCCTGCTTGATCATCTTGCGCCATCATTGTGGGGCAACACGATCATTGCCTTAGGAGCCTACCCCCGTGCGTGAACGCATGCGCGACTTCCTCGCCCACCGGCGCTTCCAGCGGTTCATCGTCGCCGTCATCCTGACGAACGCGGCCGTACTGGGACTCGAGACCTTCCCCGGGGTGGTCGAGCGCCACGGCGACCTGCTCACCCTCGTCGACCATGTCGCGCTCTACATCTTCGTCGTCGAACTGCTGGCCAAGGCCTACGCCGAGCGTTCGGCGTTCGTCCGCGACCCGTGGAACGTCTTCGACGCGGTGATCGTCGCGATCGCCCTGGTCCCGACGACCGGCGGCCTGTCGGTGCTGCGCTCCCTGCGCATCCTGCGCGCGCTGCGACTGCTGTCGGTCGTGCCGAGCCTGCGCCGCGTGGTCTCGGCGCTGCTGCGCGCGCTGCCGGGAATGAGCTCGATCGTGGTGCTGCTCTCCCTGGTGCTCTACGTGGCCGCCGTCATGGCCACCAAGCTCTACGGGCAGGCCGCCCCCACCAGGTTCGGCAGCCTGCCCACGTCGTTGTTCACCCTCTACCAGACGATGACGGGTGACGACTGGGGCAACATCGCCAGGGAGGTGATGGACCGCCACCCGTCGGCCTGGATCTTCTTCACGATCTTCATCCTGGTGTGCACGTTCGTCGTGCTGAACCTGTTCCTCGCGGTCGTGGTCAGCGCGATGGACGAGGAGAACTCCGAGGAGCGCGCCGCCGCCAGGGAGGACACCGGCGACCGCACCCAGCGCATCCTCGACGAGCTCGCCGAGCTGCGCAAGGAGCTGTCCGAGCTGCGCGCGGAGCGGGCCGAGCTGCGCGGAGCGGGCCCTGGACTGAGCTAGCGGGAGTAGAACTCCACGACGAGCTGCTCGTCCACCGGAAGGATGATCTGCTCGCGCTCGGGCCGGTGGGTCAGCGTGAAGCGGAGGTCGGCGTGGTCGACCGCGAGGTAGGGGGCGATCCGCTCGTCGGCGTACACGCCCTCGGCGGCGGCCACGAACGGCTGCATCCTGCGCGAGCGCTCCCTGACCGTGACCACCTGTCCCGGCCTGACCAGGTAGCTGGGGATGTCCACCTTGCGGCCGTCCACGGCGATGTGCCCGTGGTTGACGTACTGCCTGGCCGCGTAGATGGACGGCGCCAGCCCGGCACGCAGCACGAGCGAAGCCAGGCGGCTCTCCAGCAGCGTGACCAGCTCGGCGCCGGACGCGCCCGGCTTGCGCAGAGCGAGGTCCCAGTAGCGGCGCAACTGCCGCTCGGACACGTCGTAGTACCAGCGCAGCTTCTGCTTCTCCATCAGCCGCAGGCCGTAGTCGCCGGTGCTGCGGCGGTTGGTCTTGCGGCCGTGCTCGCCCGGCGGGTAGGGGCGCTGCTCGAAGTAGCGGACGGCTTTCCTGGTCAGCGGGACGCCCGCGCGACGTGACAGTCGCACCTTCGGACCGGTGTAGCGCACGTTCACCTCGATGTGATTAGGTGTTCCTTACTTAGGCGAGCCTAACCTAACACGATTGCTGCCCTCAAGGAGGCGTCATGCTGCCGATCCCCGAGCGGGTCCGCACCCTCGCCGCGACCGCCGGAGTCGCCAAGCTGTCCGTCGACGGCGTTCCGTCCCCCGCACGCGGCGGGGTCGACGAGCGCGGGCGTCCGGTGCTCCTGGTGCTGCCCGGGGAGACGCTGCACGGCCTGCGCGAGGACGCCGTCGTGGCGGTGAACCTGACGGCGATGCGGCAACTGGGCTCCGTCACCCACCCGCGCGGGCTGATCGAGGTGCAGGGCTGGGCGGAGGCCGTTCCTGAGGGCGAGGCGCGCTCCTCGGCGGTCGCGGTGGCCACGCACTGCCCGGACGAGAGCCTGTTCGAGGCGCTGGAGCGGTTCGGGCAGCCGGACGCGCCCCGGCTGCTGCGGCTGGACGTCGGCCAGGTCGTCTACCTGACCGGGCAGGAGTCGGGGACGCTCGACGCCGACGACTACCTGGGCGCGGCGCCCGACCCGCTCGCCGAGACGGCCGAGCAGGTGCTGGCCCACGTCAACGCCTCACATCGGCCGCAGCTCACGGCCGGCGTGTCCAGGCAACTGGGCGAGCAGGCGGGCGAGGTGTGGTTGTGGGAGCTGGACCGGTTCGGGGCGACCGTGCGGGTGGACGAATCGCTGGTGCGTTTCCCGTGGCCGCGCCCCGCGCGTTCCGGCCTGTGCCTGGAGACGGCGCTGCGCGGGCTGCTGTGCACGTGCTGAGCGTCCACCGGACAAGAGGATCATCCTGGATTTTTGGTGATTTACCAGCACATTGCCCGATCGGTCCGACACATCTCTAGCATGTGAGGGATGACTGGACCGCGCCGTGGACCTGGGCCCGCCGCGCCCGCCGACGAGGGCGGGTGGCGCGGGCGGGCGCTGATGGTCACCGGCGTCCTGCTCGGAGTGCTCATGCTGGTCGCGGCCGCCATCCTGGTGGTGCGTACGCCGTACCGCAGCGACCTGGAACCGCTCGACTGGCCCGCCGTCTCCGACCGCGTGCCCGGCGACGTCCCGCCCTTCCCCCCGATCACGGAGCGTCCCACCACCACTCGCACGGCCACCCCGTCACCGGGCGGCACGCCGGCCGCCTCCACCCAGTTAGCCTCCGCCGACCCGGTCCAGCCCGACACCACCCGGCTCTCCCCGCCCGCCTCGACCAGGCGCGCCCGCC
>NZ_SMKO01000302.1 GCF_004348685.1 Nonomuraea deserti
GGCCCCCAGCTCCGCGTGCCCCGCCATCCGGCGGAAGGCGGCGAACAGCTCGCGTCCCGTCCCCACCCACTGCGCGTCGCTCAGCGGCCGCCCCTCCGGCGTACGACCGGCCAGCTCCTCGGCGGGCACCAGCAGCTCCAGGGCACCCGCCGCCGAATCGAGCCTGACGACGTCGCCGTCGCGCACCAGCGCGATCGGCCCGCCGTCAGCGGCCTCGGGCGACAGGTGGATGGCCGCGGGCACCTTGCCGGACGCGCCGGACATCCGCCCGTCGGTCACGATCGCCACCCGCTGCCCCCGGTCGAGCAGCACGGCCAGCGGCGAGGTCAGCTTGTGCAGCTCGGGCATGCCGTTCGCGCTCGGCCCCTGGTAGCGGATGACCGCCACGAAGTCCTGCCCGTCCAGCTCACCCGCCTCGAACGCCTTCAGCAGATCGAGCTGGTCGTCGAAGACCTTGGCCGGCGCCTCGATCACCAGGTGCTCGGACTTGACCGCCGACACCTTGCTGACCGCGCGGCCCAGGTTGCCCTCGACCATGTGGATCCCGCCGTCCGCGGCGAACGGCCCGGCGGCGGGACGCAGCACGTCCAGGTCGGCGCTGCCGCCCGTGACCGGCGACCAGAGCAGCTCGCCGTCCACCAGGGCGGGCGCCTCGCGGTAGCGGTCGAGGCCGCGTCCCGCGACGGTGAGCACGTCGGCGTGGAGCAGCCCCTCGTCCAGCAGATCACCGATGAGCACCTGCATGCCGCCGGCGTCGCGGAAGTGGTTCACGTCCGCCTGGCCGTTCGGGTAGACCCTCGTGAGCGACGGCACCACCCGCGACAGCCCGGCCAGGTCGTCCCAGGTCAGTACGATCCCCGCGGCGGCCGCCATGGCCACCAGGTGCAGCGTGTGGTTGGTCGAGCCGCCGGTCGCCAGCAGGGCGACGCAGGCGTTCACCATGGCCTTCTCGTCGACCACCTCGCCGATCGGCGTGTACTCCCCGCCGTGCGCGGTGATCTGCACGGCCCTGCGTCCCGCGGCCCCGGTCAGGGCGTGGCGCAGCTCGGTGTGCGGGTTGACGAACGTGGAGCCCGGCAGGTGCAGGCCCATCACCTCCATCAGCGCCTGGTTGGAGTTGGCGGTGCCGTAGAAGGTGCAGGTGCCGGGGGAGTGGTACGACCTGGCCTCCGCGTCGAGCAGCTCGTCCCTGCCCACCTTGCCCTCGGCGAACAGCTGCCGGGTGCGGGCCTTGACCTTGTTCGGCAGGCCGGACGTCATCGGCCCGGCCGGCACGAAGATCGCCGGCAGGTGCCCGAAGTGCAGCGCCCCGATGAACAGCCCGGGCACGATCTTGTCGCACACGCCCAGCAGCAGCGTCGCGTCGAACATGTCGTGCGACAGCGCGATCGCGGTGGCCATGGCGATCACGTCGCGGCTGTAGAGGGACAGCTCCATGCCGGGCCGCCCCTGCGTGATGCCGTCGCACATCGCGGGCACACCGCCCGCCACCTGCGCCACGCCTCCCGCCTTGCGCACGGCGGCCTTCAGCTCCTGCGGGTACGTCTCGTACGGCTGGTGCGCGGAGAGCATGTCGTTGTAGCTGGTCACGATGGCCACGCCCGGCTTCGCCGTGCCGCGCAGAGCGGGCTTGTCCTCGTCCGGCGCGGCCGCGAAGCCGTGCGCCAGGTTCGCGCAGCCGAGGTGCGCCCGCGCGGGCCCCTTCGCCCGCGCGGCCTCGCCGTCACGGCGGATCCTCGCGAGGTACGCGGTCCGGCTGGCGGCGCTGCGCTCGGCGATCCGGTCGGTGATCTCCTGAATGACGGGGTTCATGCACGCTCCTTCGTCGGGCCGGTGAACCCGAGGTCGCTCCGTGTGATGACCGGCCTGGTGAACGGCCTGCTGACGGTCCTGGTGATCGGCCTGCTGACCGGCCCGAGGACCGGCCCGAGGACCGGCTGGGCGATCGGGCCGCCGTGGTCGTTCACGCGTCCTCCTCGTGCCACGTACGACCGCTGCGGCCGAGCAGTTCGTGGGCTCCCGCGGGGCCGGTCGTTCCCGCGGGGTAGGGCTCGGGCAGCTCGGCCTGCGACTCCCAGGCGTGCAGGATCGGGTCGATCCAGCGCCAGGCCGCCTCCACCTCGTCCCGCCGCATGAACAGCGTCGGGTTCCCGGCCAGCACGTCGGTCAGCAGCCGCTCGTACGCCTCCGGCACCCGCGTCGTGAACGTCTCGCCGAAGCTCAGCGACAGCGGCACCGGCTTCAGCGTCACCTCGCCCGCGCCCGGCTCCTTGGCCATGATGTGCAGCTGGATGCCCTCCTCCGGCTGCAGCCGCAGCACCAGGCGGTTCGGTGCGCCGCCGGGGTAGATGGAGTGCGGAACGTCCTTGAACTGCACCACGATCTCCGAGCGCCGGTACGGCATCCGCTTGCCGGTGCGCAGGTAGAACGGCACCCCCGCCCACCTCCAGTTCTTCACCTCGGCCCGGATCGCGGTGAACGTCTCCACCCGCCGCGAGGCCTCGGTCGGCGGCGTGGAGGCGGGTTCGTCGAGGTAGCCGGGCATGCCGTCCGCCCCGACGTACTGGCCGCGCACGGTGAAGCGGTCGACCTCGGTGCCCGTGATCGGCCGGAGCGCCTGCAGCACCTTGACCTTCTCGTCGCGGACGGCCTCGCGGTCGCTGCGGGCCGGCGGCTCCATCGCGGTCAGCGTGAGGAGCTGGAGCAGGTGGTTCTGCACCATGTCGCGCAGCGCGCCCGCGTGGTCGTAGTAGCCGCGCCTGCCGGGCGTCCCGACGGTCTCGGCCGCGGTGATCTGGACGTGGTCGATCCACAACGAGTTCCAGATCGGCTCGAGGAAGGCGTTGGCGAAGCGCAGGACCAGGAGGTTCTGGACGGTCTCCTTGCCCAGGTAGTGGTCGATGCGGAAGATCTGGTGCTCGTCGAAGATGGCGCCGACCTCGTCGTTGATCCGCTGCGCGCTCGGCAGGTCGTGGCCCAGGGGCTTCTCCAGGACCACGCGCGAGCGCGGCGTCACCAGCCCGGCCTCGTGGAGCTCGCGGCAGAACGGCCCAAACGTGCGGGGCGGGCTGGCCAGGTAGAACACCCGGTCGCGCCGCTCGTGCCCGGCCAGCAGCCTGGTGAGCGCGCCCCAGCCCGCTGTGTCCGTCCCGCCGGCGTCGCCACCGGCGTCGCTACCGGTGTGTCTGCCGACGTCGACCGAGACGTGGTGCAGGCGGCCGAGGAAACGCTGCCAGCCGGCCTGGTCGTCGGCCGGCACCTGGTCGCGCACCTCGGCGTCCACCTTGCCGCGGAAGTCGGCGTCGGTCAGCCCGCCCCTGGACAGGGCGATGACACGGAATTCGGGGGAGAGCCGGCCGTCCCTGTCGCTGTGGTAGAGCGCCGGGATCAGCTTGCGCATGGACAGGTCGCCGGTCCCGCCGAAGACGACGAGGTCGGCGGTGTGCGTACCGGGGTGGTCCGCGGGCTGGTCCGCGGGTGTGGTCGAGAGGGGGGACACGGTTGAGGGCTCCATGATCTACCAAGCAGGGACAGAACGGACAATAACCAGAGTTCGGTTCGCACACAAGCTGAGTTTTGGCATCCGAGATAAAAAAGTCTCGACTTTTCATGACCTAACCCCATGTGGTTCACTTAGCCGATGCCTCGACGTACTGCCGCGACCCTCGCCACAAGTGGTGAGGTGCTCCGCCTCATCCGCTCCGGAGAGGCCGTGACCCGCGGCGATCTCGGCCGGGTGACCGGCCTGTCACGTCCCGCGGTGCAGTTGCGCGTCGGCGAGCTGCTGGAACGCGGCCTGGTCGTGGAGCGCGCCGACGCCCCGTCCACCGGCGGGCGGCCACCGGTCCGGCTGGAGTTCAACGCCTCGGGAGGCGTGGTGCTGGTGGCGGCGCTCGGCGCGAGCCGCACCAGGGTCGCCGTCTGCGACCTGGCCGGGCACGAGATCGACGGCCGCGAGTTCGCGATGGACGTGGAGCAGGGCCCCGACGTGGTGCTGCCGCTGCTCATGGACACCTGGGACGAACTGCTCGGCGGGCGTCCCCGCTCGATGGTCGCGGGTGTCGGCATGGGCGTGCCGGCGACGGTCGAGTTCGCGCAGGGCCGCACGGAGAGCGCCCGCGTGATGGCATCGTGGACCGGCGTGGTGATCCCGCCGATCATCCGCGAGCGGTTCCCCGTCCCGGTGCTCGTCGACAACGACGTCAACGTGCTGGCCATCGGCGAGCACCGCGGCGCCTACCCCGACCTCGACGACCTGATGTTCGTGAAGATCTCGACGCGGATCGGCGCGGGCGTCGTCGCCGGCGGCGGAATCCTGCGCGGCGCGCTGGGCGCCGCGGGGGAGATCGGGCACATCCCCGTGCTCGACGGCGGCGACGTGCTGTGCCGGTGCGGCAACACCGGCTGCGTCGACTCCGTCGCCAGCGGCACCGCGCTGCTGCGCGACCTTCGGGCACGCGGCAAGGCCGTCACGACGATCGCCGACGTGACGGCGCTGGTGCGGGCGGGCGACGCCGAGACGATGGCCACCGTGCGCGAGGCGGGGCGCAGGATCGGCGAGGTGCTCGCCGGGGCGGTCAACATCCTCAACCCGTCGGTGGTGGTGCTGGGCGGCGACGTCGCCGAGGCGTTCGGGCCGCTCGTGTCGAGCATCCGCGAGGTCGTCTACCGCCGCTCCACCGCCCTCGCCACCCGCAGGCTGCGCATCGAGCCGAGCCGGCTCGGCGCGGGCGCCGGCATCAGCGGGTGCGCGGTGATGGTGCTCGACCACGTGCTGTCGCCCGAGGCCGTCGACGAGGCCATGACGGTCTCCGCCCTGCGCCCGGAGCGCGCGGCCTCCGGCTAGAGGTCCCAGCGTGCCTCGGAGCTCTCCTGCACGCCCCCGTCCGCGCGGAAGATCAGGTGACGGTCGAGGTCGGCGGCGAACCACCGGTCGTGCGTGACCACCAGCACCGTGCCCGCGAACCCTGACAGCCCCCGCTGCAACGCCTCCGCGCCGGCCAGGTCGAGGTTGTCGGTCGGCTCGTCGAGCAGCAGCAACGTCGCCCCCGACAGCTCCAGCAGCAGGATCTGCAGCCGGGCCTGCTGCCCGCCCGACAGCGTCTCGAACGGCTGCCCGCCCGCCGGCGCCAGCTCGTAGCGCGCCAGCGCCGCCATCGCCTCGTTGCGGGTCATGGCGTGCTCGCGCATCACGACGTCGGCCGCGGCCCGCCCGCGCAGGTCGGGCCGTTCGTGGGTCTGCGCGAAATGCCCTGGCGTGACCCTGGCGCCCAGCCGGGCCACGCCGGTGTGGGCGATCGGCTCGCCGGCCAGCAGCCGCAGGAAATGGGACTTGCCGGTGCCGTTCGCGCCGAGGACGCCGACGCGCTCGCCGTACCGGATCTCCGCGGAGAACGGCCGCAGCAGCCCGCTCAGCTCCAGGTCCTCGCACATGACCGCCCGCTTGCCGGTGCGGCCGCCGCGCAGCCGCATGCGCACGTTCTGCTCCTTCGGCGCGCGCTCGGGCGGCCCGGCCCGCTCGAACCGCACCAGCCTCGTCACCGCCGACCGGTACGCACCCGCGAGCGCGTCGTTGTTCGCCGAGCGCTGACGCAACGTGTGCACCAGGCCGCGCAACCGGGCTCGCTCGTCCTCCCAGCGCCCGCGCCGCTCCTCGAGCCGCTCGGCGCGGCGCCTGCGGGCCTCGGCATAGCCGGCGAACCCGCCGCCGTGCACCCACGCCCCGCGCCCTTCCACCGTGATGATCCGGTCGGCCGTCTCCGCCAGCAGCCACCTGTCATGCGAGACGAGCAGCACCGTCTTGGCCGACTCCCTGATCGCCCGCTCAAGCCACTGCTTGCCCCGCACGTCGAGGAAGTTGTCCGGCTCGTCGAGCAGCAGGATCTCGTCTGGCCCGCGCAGCAGCGCCGCCAGCATGAGCCGCTTCTGTTCGCCGCCTGACAGCGTGCCCACCCCTCTGTCCCGAACCCGTGGGTAGGGCAGCCCCAGCGCCTCGGTCGTGCACACGTCCCACACGACCTCCAGGTCGTAGCCGCCCGCGTCGGCGTAGTCGGCGATGGCCTGGGCGTAGGCGAGCTGGCGTGGCTCGTCGTCGCGCAGCACGATCGCCGACTCGGCCGCGTCCAGCGCGGCGGCCGCCTCCCGGACGCGTCGCGGCGCCACGCTCAGCAGCAGGTCGTGCACGGTGCCCGAGCCGAGGAACTGCCGCATCACGCCGATGCCGCCGCTGCCGGAGATCCGGCCGTCGGCCGGGGCGAGTTCGCCCGCGATCAGACGTAGCAGCGTGGTCTTGCCCGCGCCGTTCGGACCCACCAGCGCCGCCTTGGCGCCGTCGCCCACCTTGAACGACACGTCATGCAGCAGCGGTCGCCCGTCGGGCAGCAGATAGGCCAGCCCGCTCACCTCGATGTGCCCCACCCGGACCTCCACTCGACCAGCGTTCTACAACTAGACCATCGATCGAGTATCTCGTACAACGTATTATCTCCGGGTGGACACCGTGTGGTCGCGCCCCCCGAAGGCGCCCAGGCAGACGCTGACGCTCGGCAAGATCGTGGCCGAGGCGGTGGCGCTGCTCGACGAGGAAGGCGTCGGGCGGCTGACCATGCGCCGCCTGGCCGAGCGGCTCGACACCGGCTCGACCACCCTCTACTGGCACGTCAAGACCAAGGACGACGTTCTCGACCTGGCTCTGGACGCCGTCTTCCACGAGGTGCGGCTGCCCGGCCGCGAGGCCGGCTGGCGGGCGGCGGCGCGCGAGCTGATGAGCGGATGGCGGGGCGCGCTGCTGCGCCACCCCTGGTCGGCCACCATCCTCGACCGGCCGCTCATGGGCCCGAACGCGCTGGAGCGCACCGAGTTCCTGTACGAGACCCTGGCCGAGGCGGGCTTCCCCGCGCCCAAGATCGCCGCCTACAGCCTGGCCAACTACGTCATGGGCTCGGTCATCATGCAGGTCACATGGCAGGAGCGCGACGAGGGCGGCACGGGCGCCTTCCTGAAGGAGCGCGCGGACCTCTATCCGTCCCTCGCCGAACACGGTCTCGACTTCCCCGGCGGGCCCGCGAGCGACCCCTCCGCCGAGTGGGACACCACGTTCGCCGAAGGTCTCGGCTACCTCCTCGACGGGATGGAGCAGGCCAAGGAAGCGCGGCGACGCGGGACCGGCCGGCCCGGCTGAACCGGCTCGTCCCGCGCTCTGCCCTCAGCACACGACGTCCCCGGCCTCCTCGCGGGCCTGCATGGGCAGCATGGGAAGGCGTAGGCGGGACAGAAGGTCTGCTGCGATACGGGCGACATGTCGCCCCGGCACACGGCCGGCAGGGCGCGTCGTCACGGCGAGCAACCCGTTGGCCTTCACGACCGGCCAGGACGGGCGGCCACTGGGGGCGGCGTGTGCGGTGCCGCCGGCTTGCCGTAAAGGGAGGGGCGTCGGCCAGAACGCGGGCGGCGAGGCAGCCGCGCGACGGGCGGTGCTGAGCCGCACCGGTCCGAGCGAGACGCTATCGAGCGGATCGGTCGGGCGCGGACGGGACGCTGTCGAGCGGATCGGGCGCGGACGGACGCCGAGGTGGGCCGTTCGAGCGGGACGTTACCGAGGGCGATGGTGGGTGTGGGCGGGGTGCCGAGGTGGGCCGGTTCGAGAGAAGTCGCAGGCGAACCTGATCAGTTCAAGGGTGATGGCGTCGAGGCGCGAGGTTCGGGGTGGGCGTCGTCGGGCTGACCACACTCGGGGCGGAGAAGCCCGAGGTGGACGTGTTCGGGGCGGACAAGCCCGGGATGGACGAGTTCGGGGTGGAGCGGTTGGAGAGAGATCGCGCCGAGCCGGACCGCGGCGCGGTGGACTTCGCCCTGGCGCGCTGTGCCGAGGCGGAGCGCGTCGCTGTCAGCTCGGAGGAGACGGACCGCGCGACGACGGGCTGGGCAGACAGGACGGCGGCGGACGGGGCGTCGCGCGAGCCAGACCGGGCGGTGCGCGAGCCAAGCCGGGCGGTGCGCGAACCGGGCGGGGTGGTGCGCGAGCCGAGCCTGGCGGTGCGCGGGCCGAGCCGGGTGGTG
>NZ_SMKO01000303.1 GCF_004348685.1 Nonomuraea deserti
TTGCTCGCGTCCACTAGGCAATTC
Organism: Nonomuraea deserti; assembly: GCF_004348685.1. GTDB lineage: Bacteria > Actinomycetota > Actinomycetes > Streptosporangiales > Streptosporangiaceae > Nonomuraea > Nonomuraea deserti. The sequence continues at coordinate 25 of NZ_SMKO01000303.1, forward strand.
TGAGGCAGCAAACGGTGTCGTTTGGTGTTTCATGGGGTTACGGCGGTTATGGCGGGAAGGAAACACCCGGTTACATTCCGAACCCGGAAGTTAAGCTTCTCTGCGCCGATGGTACTGCACTCGGGAGGGTGTGGGAGAGTAGGTCACCGCCGGACAATTTTTGGAGGGGGTTTCGACGCCGAGCGCGTCGAAACCCCCTCCTTTGCGTTCGGGCAATCTTCAGAGGAAAGGCCCCGACGCCAGGCGCGTGGGGCCCTTTCTGTTTGTGGGCTCAGGGCAGCTGTGGGCGGGCCACGAAAACACCCCAGCCCAGATACTGGCGCCCGTACTCGAGATGTGAGCGGCGCGCGTTGGCAAGGAAGTCGCGCATGGCGGGAGCGTCGGAATCGTCGGGATTCTCGCGTAGCCAGTCGCTGATCGTCCACCATTGGCTGGCCACATACCTGTCCCAGCCGTCCTGGTCGGCGAGCACCATTTCCAGGAGTTCGAAACCCGAATCCTCGAATCGGGCCGCAGTGCCGGCCAGCGACGTGAACGCGCCATCCGCTATGCCGAGCACCTCGTATGCCTCCTGCGGCGGCGGCGTTATCCAATAACACTCCCCGACCAGGGCAATGCCGTTCGGTCGAAGATGCCGGCGCATCAATGACAGCGTGCCCTGCAGGCCATCGCCGATCCAGGTCGCACCGATACAGGACACGATGTCAAACGAGTCGGGAGAGTCTTCGTATGTGGCTGCGTCGGCTTCCACCAGATTGACCTGATCGGCGACGCCGAGTTCGTCGGCGCGGGCTCTTGCGGCTTCCAGAAAAACCTTGCTGATGTCCACGCCGACGCCCTGAACTCCATAATCGGCCGCCCACCGAGAAAGCAGCTCACCTTTTCCACAGGCGAGGTCGAGTTGGCGGGAACCGGGGGCGATGCTGCAGATCCGACCCAGGAGATCCAGTTTTTCATCGGTCAGGGGATTGAGCGTGCGGTGGTTGGACTCGGCTATTTCATGGAAGCGAAGTGACATGCTGGCCAGTCTTCCTGACCGGTCGATTTCCGGTCCAATCATTAAATGGGATGCCGACAGGCTCATGGACGCGTCAGGGCTTGCTACCCTGGGAGGACCGGGCCACCCCACAGGTGGCCTTCGTCGCGTCAGGCCTGAGGGCGGGCGGCGACCAGCCCCGGCAGACCGTTGTTGTGAGTCCGTCGGGTGAGCCAACGAAATGGACCAGAAGTGAACAGAGATAACGGATCGGACGGCGGACAGCGCGGCCGCGGGGACAACGAGGACCGGCACTCCGGCGGGAGCGGCCGAAGCGGCGGCCACGGCTCACGCGGGCGCGATTCCGGCGGCGACCGTCCGTTCCGTTCCGACGACAGGTCGCGCTCGGACAACCGGGGAGACAGAGGACCGCGGCGGGACGAGGGTCCCCGCGAGTCGCGCGGTCCGCGTCGTGAGGGTGACGATCGTCGTTCGTTCCGGGATCGGGATGAGCGTGGTCCTCGGCGTGAGGGCGGATACGATCGTGGCCCCCGTCGTGAGGGCGGATACGACCGCGGCCCCCGTCGTGAGGATGATGGCCGTCGTTCGTTCCGGGATCGGGACGAGCGTGGTCCTCGGCGTGAGGGTGGGTTCGACCGTGGTCCCCGTCGTGAGGGTGGCTATGGTGAGCGGCGTGAGGGCGGTTACGGTCCTCGTCGTGACAGTGATCGTGGTCCGCGTCGTGAGGGCGGATACGACCGCGGCCCCCGTCGTGAGGATGATGGCCGTCGTTCGTTCCGGGATCGGGACGAGCGTGGTCCTCGGCGTGAGGGTGGGTTCGACCGTGGTCCCCGTCGTGAGGGTGGCTATGGTGAGCGGCGTGAGGGCGGTTACGGTCCTCGTCGTGACAGTGATCGTGGTCCGCGTCGTGAAGGTGGATACGACCGTGGCCCCCGTCGTGAGGGTGACGATCGTCGTTCGTTCCGGGATCGGGACGAGCGTGGTCCTCGGCGTGAGGGCGGATACGATCGTGGCCCCCGTCGTGAGGGTGACGATCGTCGTTCGTTCCGGGATCGGGATGAGCGTGGTCCTCGGCGTGAGGGTGGGTTCGACCGTGGTCCCCGTCGTGAGGGTGGATATGGTGAGCGGCGTGAGGGCGGTTACGGTCCTCGTCGTGACAGTGATCGTGGTCCGCGTCGTGAAGGTGGATACGACCGTGGCCCCCGTCGTGAGGATGATGGCCGTCGTTCGTTCCGGGATCGGGATGAGCGGGGTCAGCGTCGTGAGGGCGGTTACGGTCCTCGGCGTGAGGGCGGATACGACCGCGGTCCCCGTCGTGAGGATGACGGCCGTCGGCCGTACCGGGATCGGGACGATCGTGGACCCCGTCGCGGCGGTGACTTTGGTGAGCGGCGTGAGGGTGGTTACGGCGCTCGCGGCGACAGCGGCCCTCGCGATGGCCGGCCGTTCTCCCGGGACGACCGCGAGGAGCGCACCGGATCCCGGGCCAGATACGGCAGATCCGACCGCGAGGCCGAGGCACCGCAGCGCGAGCGGCTGCCCGAGGTCGCGCCCGACATCACTGCGGACGAGCTCGACAAGGAAGTCTTGGAAGAGCTCCGTTCGCTGCCCGGTGACCTCGCCGACCTGGTCGGCCGGCACCTGGTGGCCGCCGAACGCGCGCTCGAGGACGACGACCCCGACCGGGCGCATGAGCACACGAAGGTCGCGCGCAGGTTCGCGGCGCGCATCGGTGTCGTACGCGAGGCCGCAGGCATCGTCGCCTATCGCGCGGGCCATTTCTCGGAGGCGCTGAGCGATCTGCGGGCGGCCAGGCGGATGACGGGCTCGGATGTGTACCTCGCGGTCATGGCCGACTGCGAGCGCGGCCTCGGCCGTCCGGAAAGGGCCATCGACCTCGTACGCTCGCCGGAAGCCGAACGTCTCGACAGGGCCGGGCGTATCGAGCTGACCATCGTCGAATCCGGGGCCCGGCGCGACCTGGGCCAGCACGACGCCGCCGTGATCACCCTGCAGCGCCTGCCCGAGCTGCGCGATCCGCAGCCGAAGCCGTGGTCGGCCCGGCTGGCGTTCGCCTACGCGGACGCGCTGGCCGATGCCGGTCATCAGGAGGCCGCCACCGACTGGTTCGGGAAGGCGATGGCGTTCGACGAGGACGGGGAGACGGAGGCGGCGGAACGGTACGCGGAGCTGACCGGGTCCGTCATCGAGGATCTCGAGGAGGACTTCGACGAAGAAGCCCCCGACGACTTTGAGACCGAGTCCGACGACCTCGCTGCGGAGGGCCTCCTGGGGACGGAGACGGAGCAGGTCAGTGCCGTCGACGTGGCGGATTCGGAGCAGGCGGACGTACCTGATGAGAAGGGCGCGGCCGCCGAGGATGCGCCAGGGCCGAAGCGAGCTTCGGCAGGCGTTCAAGGCGTCGAGGTTCAGGATGCAGACGTTCGGAACGTCGAGGACCGGGAGGCCGAGGTTGCGGATCGCCAGGTTCGGGACACTGGCGTTCGGGGCGTCGAGGACCGGGAGGCTGGTGTTGCGGAGCCCGAGGTTCGGGACGTCGGCGTTCGGGACGTCGAGGACCGGGGCGCCGATGTAGCGGACGCGCCGGCTCAGGACGAGGACCAAGACGTTCGGGACGCGGATTCTGACGTTCGGGACGCGGAGTCGACAGTCCAGGGCGAGGCGCCGGAGCAGGGCGAGAAGCCGCAGGACCGCGCGGCTGACCGGCCTGATGCTCCCGCGGCCAAGGATGAGCATGGCGACACCCCGGCTATCACACCGGCGTTCATCGAGCCTGACTTCGGCGACGTGCTTGACGAGCCCACCTCAGACCGGCCCAAGACGGACGACTGACACCGGACACCCCGCCGCTAACTTGATCGTGGCGGCGGGGTGTCGTGTCCCTGGCTGCTACCCGTTCGGAGCGGCGCCGTGTCGTGTCCCTGGTTGCTACCCGGTCGGGGCGGCGAGATGTCGCGTCCCGAGGGCTGCTATCCGTTGTGCGTCACGCGAAACGATCACCCGTCACGGTGAGACGCGGTCGAGCCAGTGGAGAATTCCCGCCACGTTCGAAGGTGCTCCGCTCAGCAGTTCGAAGTGTTCGGCCGTCGGGTCGTCGGCCTTGAGCGCGGTGTAGCGCTCTTTTGTGCGATCTCTGACCATGGCGACGGCGTGGTCCAGGTCCATGCCCTCGGAATGTGCCTGCCGGGTGAGATCAACCCAGACGCGGAGCTCCTCCGCGGACCGTTCAAGAGTCTCCTGAACGGCGTCGACGGGCCCGTAGTGGCTGAACAGCAGGCGTTGCGGCCCAAGCGCCCCGAACAGCGCGATCGAGTCGAGCGCCGTCTGCAGGTCGAAGTCCGGCGGAGGGGTCGCGGGGCGCAGGTCGCCCGTTTCGGGCAAGTAGACGCCTGCGGCGTCGCCGACGTACAGGTCGCCGGTGGCGGAGTCGACCAGCCCCACGTGGTGTTTGGCGTGTCCGGGCGAGTAGTGGCTGCTCAGCGTGCGACCGTTGCCCAGGTCGATGGCGCCGGTGTCGCCGAGGGCGACGATGCGCTCGGACTCGGTCGGGGACATTTGGCCGAAAAGCGTGTCGAGACGGTCACCCCAGACCATGCGCGCACTCGCCATCAACCGTGCCGGATCGGCAAGGTGCCGGGCTCCCTTCTCGTGGACGACGACCTGGGCGGAGGGGAAGAATCTGGCGATGTCCCCCACGCCTCCGGCGTGGTCCAGGTGAATGTGGGTCACCACGACGGTGGCCAGGTCCTCCGGTCCGACGCCGAGTGACGCGAGCGCGTCACGCACCACGGGAGCGGACGTCGAGGTGCCCGTCTCCACCAGGCACGGTCGATCGCCCAGAATCAGGTAACCAGCGGTGATGCCCGAGTAGCCCGCCATCTTGGTGTCGATCTCATAGACGTCGCCGCCCAGAGCGGTGATGTTGTCCACAGGCACTCCCGCACGTTCAGCCGTTATCCCCAGAACGGCATTCCAGCCGGTCCGGCTTTCTCCTCATCGTAGAGAGTGATCTCCACCAGAGCACCGACAGGGAGGATGACAAGTGGACCGCAACGAGGTCTTGCTGGTGGGGAGGCTGTCAGCGGCGGCCGAGGAGCACGCGCTGCCGAGCGGCGACACCGTGACGAAGTGGCGCGTCATCGTGCGCCGCCGACGGCACAGGCGCGGAGCCGCCCTGACGGACAGCATTCCGTGTGTCACCTTCAACCCGGAGGTCGCCGCCATAGTCCGCACCCTCAAACCTCGCGACTACATCGAGGTGACAGGGGCATTCCGCTGCCGGGTCTTCGGCCCGTCGGCGGCCAAGATCTGGAGGTATGAGGTGGAGGTGAGCTCCGCCAAACCGTTCGAGGCCGAGCTCACCGAACCAGCCGACCCGGCCACCGATCCGCCCGCCGACTCCGAGGGGAGTGTCACCGCCCTGATCCCCAGACAGGTGGCCTATCTGGCGCGAGCCAGCTGACCTCGGCCGCTCGCCCGGAACCGCACGACCTCGCGCATGCCGAACCGCGCGGGGCCCGGGCCCGTAGGAATGCGCGTCCGTATAACCTCGTGGCGTTCGTAGGGTTGCGCATCCGCACAACCCTCGTGGGGTTCGTAGGGGTGCGCGTCCGAACAACTCCCGTGGGGTTCGTAGGGGTGCGCGTCCGAACAACTCCCGTGGGGTTCGTAGGGGTGCGCGTCCGTACAAACCCCGTGAGGTTCGTAGGACCGCACGCATGCACAATCGCGCAGGATCCGTACGGCAGGCAGCGCGCACGACCCGTGAGCTCCGTTGGGCTGCGCGCATGCCCAAGCCCGCGGTCCGTACGGTTGTGCCGCCGCTCGTGTTGGCGGCAAAGTTCGCTTGGTCGACGGAGCCGCGCACGGCCTCGGACGGTTGCGGACGGTCGCGGACGGGCGATCGTACAAGTCGGGGTGAACAGCGAAACGTTGCGCGGGTCGGACCTCCCGCAGTCGTACGGGTCTGAGGGGCGAGTGCTCGTGGTTGCGGCTACGGAGGACGTGGTCGGGCGGCGGTGTCCGGCCGCCTCGAAGCAGTGCCCTCACCGCACCGGGCCAGGCATCGAGGCGGCGGGAAGCCCGTCAGTCGATCGCGAACGTTCGGAGGATCAGACCGGTCCTGGGTTTCGGGCCGAAGGAGGTGCTCTTGCGGGGCACTCGTTCGCCGCCGGCGGCGACGGCTAGCACCTCCTCGGCCTTGAGCGGTTTGAGAATCACGGCGGTGCCACCAGAGCGAGCAGCCAGCCGCATCGCGGCCCACGCGTCGTGGTGCACGATGCGCACGGTTCGTTCGTCGTCACGCATCCCCCACACCTTGGGCATGACGAACTCGGAAAGGACGGAAGTGTTGAGGGAGTTCCAGCGGTCAGAGCGCTCTGGCGGCATCGCGTGGGCGAGCTGCACCGGGTCGGGATCGGTGAGCAGGTGCGCACCGCTCTCCCCGGCGAGCAGGAACGCCGGCTCCGCAGCCTCCTCGAGCGCCGCCAGCCCTTGTGCCAGATCGTCAAAGTCGTGAACGCGCCACGACCCCTTCGCCCTGGCGGCCGCCTCGTCCAGAGGAAGCCCGGGGATCACGCGGTGGATGGCTTTCAAGTCGGGTGGGTACGCGGAGGTGTCGACGAGCAGGGCGAGCCCGAAATCCCATGGCCCGGCCGTCGAACGGCCCGCGCCCGCCGCAGGGCCGTCCTTGTCGGTCTCGGCACCATCGACCTGTTGAGAGGGTTCGTGCTGCCCAGCCCCGGCGCTATCGACCTGTGACGACGCCGGATCGACCTGTGACGACGCCGGATCGACCTGTGGCGACGCCGGATCGATCGGCGCCGGACGGGCCGGTTCGGCCGCCGGTCCGATCAGTTTCGGCGTCGGGCCGGTCGGTGGCGGCTCTGGGTGGGTCGGTCGGGCTGCCGGGTGGGTCGGTTCCGGCGCCTGGTCGGCTGGCGGCGCTGGACGGGCTGGACGGGCTGTCGGCCCGGTCGGTTCCGCCGTCGGCTCGGCCGGTGGCGGCGTGGGCTGGTCACCGTTGGCGGGCTCCGCACTGGCGGCGTCGGCCCGGAGGTGGATTTCGTGCTCCTGGCGCTGGAGGACACGGTACGTCGCATACCTGTGGTGTCCGTCGGCGATCAGGGCCTGCCGGTCATGGAGGTCGGCGTTGATCGCGGTGATCTCTTCCGGGTCCGTGATGGCCCAAAGGCGGTGCGTGAGGCCGTCCTCCGTGCGGGCCGACACCTGGGGCTGCCGATCCGAGGCCACCGCGTCGACCAGGCGGCTGGCGGTGCCGTTCGCGCCGTCGTAGAGGAGGAAGATGGGCTCGAGGTTGGCTTGAGTGGTGCTCATCAGAGCGAGCCGGTCGGCGACGGGGCCCGGCATGACGTCCTCGTGCGGGAGGATGATGCGCTGCTCGGGGTCGGTCAGACCCACGTCGCCGATGAGGCCGCGCTGCAGCACGCCTGCCCCGCTCTGCTCGTAGACATAGAGCGCCGGTACGTCGTCGGCCACCAGCACGCCCGAGTCCAGCCACGCCTTCAGCGTGTCCCTCGCCTCGGCGTACCGCGATTCGAGCGGCGCCTGGGCCGGTGGCGGAGTCACGGCGTCGGGTTGCCTTCCGACCGGACCCTGGGTCTGCGGGGAAGACATGGCGTCGGGTTGCTTCTCGGGCGCCGTGCCAGCGTGGGAACTCCCGCGATCTGTGTCGAGGCGGGGGATCGCTGTGGCGGGGTGGGAGCCCTCAGGTCCTGTGCCGGGGTGGGAGGTGTCGGGTCCTCTGCCGGGGTG
>NZ_SMKO01000304.1 GCF_004348685.1 Nonomuraea deserti
CCGCCTGCTGATCCTGGTCGACGTCTCCGGCTCGCTGCGGCAGCACACCCCGGACCTGCTGCGGGTGGCGCACACCGCGCTGCGCGCCGCGCCGGCCCGCACCGAGGTGTTCACCTTCGGCACCCGGCTCACCCGGATCACCGCCGCGCTGGCGCACCCGCACGCCGACCAGGCGCTGAAGTCGGTGTCGGCGCTGGTCACGGACGCCGACGGAGGCACGGCCATCGGCGCGTCGCTGGAACGTTTCCTGGCCAACCCGCGCTTCGCCGCGCTCGCCCGCGGCGCGCTCGTGATCGTCCTGTCCGACGGGCTCGAACGCGGGGATCCCGCCCCCATGGTCCGCGCCACGGCCCGGCTGTCGCGGCTCGGCCACCGGCTCGTCTGGTGGTCCCCGCTGGCCTGCTCGCCCGCCTACCGCCCCGTCACGCGCGCCATGTCCGCCCAGCTCCCGAGCCTGGATCACCTCGGCGGCGTCCGCGACCTGGCCACCGCGCTGGAGCAGGTGCGCCGCCTGCCCGCCGTCCTGTCCGGCCGCCGCCACACCGCGGCACGCCACTGGCCCACGACCCCTTCGGGAGCACCGCGATGACCGGGATCGTCGACTCGCACCACCACATCTGGCGCGCCGCCGACCTGCCCTGGCTGCAGGGGGAGATGGTCCCGCGCATCTTCGGGCCGTACGAGCCGATCCGCCGCGACTATCTCGTCTCCGAGTACGTCGCGGAGGCGACCCCCTGCGGCATCTCCTCGGCGGTCTACGTCCAGGCCAACTGGCCGCTCGACCGCTCCGTGGACGAGGTGCGCTGGCTGCGGGACGTCCATGCCGGGACCGGCTGGCCCACCGCCGTGGTGGGCTGCGCCGACCTCTTCGACGACCACGCCCCCGACGTCCTGCGCCGCCAGGCCGCCCTCACCCCGCTCGTCCGCGGCACCCGGCTGCAACTGCACTGGCACGAGCGGCCCGAGTTCCGCTTCGCCGCCGCCCCCGACCGCATGAGGGACCCCGTCCTCCGGCGCAACCTCGCCGTGGTCGCCGACCTCGGCTGGCTGTTCGAGCTCCAGGTGTTCCCGGCCCAGATGGCCGACGCCGCTGAGCTGGTGGCCGACTTCCCGCAGCTGACGTTCGTGCTCGTCCACGCCGGAATGCCGGTGGACTCCGCCCCGCCCGCCGTCGAGGAGTGGACGCGGGGCATGAGGCTCCTGGCCGGACTCCCCAACGTCGTGGTGAAGCTCACCGGCCAGGGCACCTTCGTGCACCGCGTGGACCGGCCGCTCATCGAGCGGGTGGCGACCACGTGCCTCGACCTGTTCGGCTCCGGCCGCTGCATGTGGGGCAGCAACTTCCCCGTCGAGAAGCTCTGGACCGACCTGCCCACCCTGCTGTCCACCTGGCAGGACGTGCTCGCCGGACGATCCGCCGGGGAGATACGCGACGTCTTCGCGGCGACGGCCACCCGCGTCTACGGTCTCTGACCCTGCCAAGGCATCGCGAGGGGCCACGATCGCGCCATTGACATCCTGTGCCGGATATCTGCATTGTCGGCTCAGCAAAAGAGGTGATCGTGTGTCCCAGCCCGAAGAGGGGCCCGCCCAGGGGCGGACTCCCGCGTGGCGCTACGCCGTCGGGATGTTCGGCACGTCCATCCCGATCAACATGATCAAGGGATCGACGATCCTCTTCTACGTCGACATCCTCGGGCTCGACGTTCGCGCGTACGGCGTGGTCATGGTGGTGTACGCAGTCATCGACGCGCTCGACAACCCGCTGCTCGGCCATCTCTCCGACCGCACCAGGAGCCGGTTCGGCAGGCGCCGGCCCTGGTTGCTCGGGGGCGCGCCGATGCTCGCCGCCTGCATGATCGCGTTCTTCTCCGCGCCGGACTCCCTGCAGGGCATCGGCCTCGTGCTCTGGTTCGCGGTGTTCGCGATCCTGTGTGAGGCCTTCGACTCGATGCTCAACGCGAACTACGGCGCGCTGCTCCCCGAGCTCTACCCGCGGGAGCGCGACCGCGCCGTGGCCAACAGCCTGCGCCAGGGCTTCCAGCTCGTGGCGCTCGTGATCTCGCTCGCGGTCACCCCGCTGCTCACGACGAGCGTCTTCGGCACCGAGGAGTCCACCCAGGGCTTCCGGACCACCGCCGTCATCTACGGCGCGATCGCGCTCGTCGTGGTCGTGTTCATGGCGCTCGGCGCCCGCGAGCGTCCCCGCTACTCCACGCGCGAGCGGCCGCGGCTGCTGCCCAGCGTGTGGTCGATCGTGCGCAACCCGATGTTCTGGACGGTCGGGCTCACCGGCGCCTGCTACGGGATGGCCATGGCGCTGGTGCTCTCGGGCATCCAGCTGTACGTCCGCTACTCGCTCGGGCTCCCGGTCGGCAACGCGCTCTACCTGCAGGGCGTCGTCATCCTCATCTCGGCGGGCGGCCTCGTCGTGTGGACGCGCGTCGTCGCGCGGCGCGGCGCACTGTGGGCCTGGCGGCTGGCCTTCGCGATCCTCGCGGCCGGCTTCGCCGCCCTGTTCTTCGCCACCGGCCTCCTCACCGCGATCGCCGCCGGCGTGCTCGTCGGGGCCGGATGGTCGGGCATGCTCGCGACGAACGACCTCATCGTCGCCCGCGTGCTGGACGCCGACGCGGCCCGCAACGGGGAACACCGCGAAGGGCTCTTCCTGTCCGCGTTCGGCTTCTTCGGCCGGCTCAACGGGATCGTGACCGGGCTCGCGCTCACCTCTCTGGGCGTGTTCTTCGGCTACAACTCGGGCGACGATGCGGGCGCCGACCCGGGGTTCGCGTTCCGGGTGTACCTGTGCGCGTACCCGTTCGTGCTGACGGTGGTCGGCGCGGTCGCGGCGCGGCTCGTCTCCGTCCCGGTCGAGCCGACACCCGAAGAGGCCGAGCCGCCGCCCTCCGGTCCCGCAAACGAGCCGGCCGCGGAGCGTCCGCGATGACCCGCCGCGTCGTGATCACGGCCGACGACCTCGGCAGGGAGCCCGGCACGACGGAGGTCATCGTCGCGCTGCTGGCCGAGGGACACGTCACCGCGACGACGCTCATCTGCGTCTCGCCGGCCGCCGAGCAGGCCGCGGACCGGGTCCGGCAGCTCGGCGTCGTGCCGCGGCTGCACGTGACGCTCACCAGCGAGCGCGGGATCCCGCGCTGGCGGCCGCTCGACGGCGCGGCCAGCCTGGTCGACAGTGACGGGACGTTCCATGACGATCCGTTCGCCCTCGGAGCCCGTGGCGAGGCGCGCGACGTCATGGGGGAGGCGGACGCCCAGCTGCACTGGATGCGCGGCCGGCGCCTGGCGCCCGAGGCGGCCGACTCCCACGCCGGCACCCTGTACGGCCTGCACGGCCGGTCCTGGCTCGCCGAGGCGCTCGGCTGGTGTGCGCGTCACGGCCTCGCCTTCCGGCTGCCGCGCGACCCTGAGCCGTACTTCGGCGGGCCGCTCCCGCCGCAGCTCGCGGCGGCGCACGAGCGCGCGGTCGCCCTCGCCGACACGCTCGGCGTGTCCATCCCGCAGACGATCGCGACCAACCGGCGCACGGCACACGAGCTCGGCGGCTACGAGCGGCTCCGCGACGACTACCTCCGCCGGCTCGCCGCACTCCCCGAGGGCACGAGCGAGTTGTTCCTGCACCCGTCGCGCGAGGACGCGGTCGCGGGGCCGGACGGCGTCGTACGGGCCTGGGAGGCGCGGCTGCTGCGTGACCCCGCCTGGCACGACGCCCTCGAAAGGGAGGGCGTGGAACTCGCCGGAGGCTGGTGGCCCTGACCCGTGAGCCGGTCGCCGGCGGCTGCGGGTCGGCGGGCGTCGAGATCGTTGGACAACGCGGCGCTTCCTCCGTGATACTTGGTGCTTCGAGCAGCCGCGACACATCCGCCAGCAAGTCAGAGGGACCACTCGATGCCAACGGACGGCCCGACCGTCGATCAAGGCGTGCGAGAGATGATCCTGCTGATGCCGCGGCTCACCGCCCGTGCCAAGCGCATTCCGGTTCCCGAGCAACTGCAGGACTTCGCGCTCACGCCGCGCCACCTGTCGCTGCTGGCTCTCCTCCTGCACGACGGCCCGGCGACGGTCAAGACGCTGGCGGGGAAACTCGAGGTCGCCTCGACGACGGTCAGCCTGATGGTCGGCGACCTGAGCCGGAAGGGCATCCTCGCCCGGTGCGAGGATGAGCGCGACCGGCGGCGGACCATCGTCAGCATCACCGACGAACACCGCGAGGCGATCGAGGGCTGGCTGGCCGCGGGAGCGGCCGCGTGGCGGACCGCGCTGGAGCCCCTGGCCCCGCCGGAGCGGCAGCTGGTGATCGACGCGCTGCTCACGTATGAGCGCGAGACGATGAAGAGCACCCGCCAGCCCGACTGACCGGCGCCCGCCCCTGCCATCGCCATGTCCGTCGCAGGAGGCCGGGCCCGGGAGTGATGAACGGTGCGGCGCGAAAGGCCGGAGACCGAGAACCATCCCGATCGGACCGGCATCTAACGTCTCGTGATCGATGTGATGCTCCGTATGCCGCCGGCTGCCGGCTCGGCATGACCGGCGTGCGGGAGGACAGCAGGGCGTTCCGGGCGGCACGCCGTGCGGGCATGCGCGGCGCGCCCGATCCCACCTCGGCGCTCGGCATCGCGGCGGTCGCCATGGGACTGGTGGTGTACTTCGTGGCCATGATCGTGTCGGGGCAGGGCGGCGGCTCCGTCACACCCGACTCGGTGCTCTTCATCATCTTCCCGGCGGTGCTCGCCGCCGTCACGGGAACCTCGGGTGTGCGCGAGACCTCCGTCAGGCTGAGGATGCGGCGGGCATGGCAGCGCGCGGGACGCGGGGAGGTGGTGCAGGGTCTCACCGGTGTGGCGCTGCGACGGGGCCGGACGGTGGCGGGCTACCCGGTGCGTACGGTCGTCGCCCGGGTGGACGGGCGCGCGCAGTACCTCCGCCTGGCGTTCGCACGAGCCGACGACGCGGCGATGTTGCCGGCGGGCCCGGTGCAGGTCGACCTGTTCGACGGCCCCTCGGTACGCGGCCCGGCACGGTTGCGCCCGCGCCACGCGGGTGTGGTCTGGGCGTTCGCGGCGCGGAACGGCGATCCGGCCGTGACGGAGGAGACGCGCTACACGTTCGAGAACGGCTGGCCGGATGAGGGGCAGGACGGCTGGCCGGACAGCGGAGGAGACGCCGAGCGCCATTCGGGCTGGCCCGGCGGCTCCGACGGGGACGGGAACGACGGCGACGGCGGAGAATAGCCTGGCGCGACGGTGATGGCGGTGGTCGGGGTCGAGCCGGCGGGCTCCCGGTACGTCAGGCGGCGCCCCCGGGTTCACCTCGATCCGACCCGGCCCGACGGGTTGGGCATGCCGCCCAGCGCGGCACTCGCGTCGGCCCAGGCCGTGTCGCCGGGGTAGAGCGCGGTGCGGAGATGGGCCCAGGCGAGCGCCCGCAGCGCTGCGACCCGCTCGGGGTTCTCGTCGGTCGTTTCCGCTGCGTCGTACATGAGGATGCCGCCGAGGCCGTGCTCCGCCCCGAACAGCGTCGGCAGGCTCTTGGGACCGGGGCCCTGGATCCGGCCCGGGACGGGCAGCACCACAGGGCTGAAAGCATCCGCCTCCTGGCAGGCATGCGGGTTCCTCCTGAAGTCCTGGCCGAGGTGTGGTGATCGCCGGTGAACGCCGGGCTCACCCCGCTGAAACGGAACCCTCCTCCGGAATATACGGAACCGTGTTCCGATAGCAGGCGATCGCCGCCGGTGGGTGCGATGACACGTGCGCCGTGTCCATATTAGGTTTGCTTTCAAATCAGATTTGCTTTTGAAGTCATCGGTTCCCTGGAGGAGTCACGTGCCTTCCTACGATCTCGACCACGTCACCCTCGGCGTACGCCACCTCTACGAGAGCGCTGAGCGGCTGCGTCGCGAAACCGGGCTGCGCAGCCACGAGGGAGGATGGCTGCAGGTCATGCCCACCGCTCACCGGGTCATACCGCTGCCGGGCGACGCCTTCATCAACGTCGAGTCGGTCATCGACCACCACGCCGAGCTCCCCCCGGGGGTCGACGCGTTCCGCACGTGGTTCGAGGAGACCACCCGGCGGGCCGATCACTGGATGACGTGGAACCTGCGGGCGCGCAGCCACGCCGATCTCGAAGCCGTGGCACACCGCCTCGGCGGGGAGGTCGTGACGTCCCCCGGCGCCCGGCGCCCCGACGGAACGTCCGCGACGACGGTCATGGCGCCCGGCGACGCCGGGCTGACCTGGGCGCGCGGGCTCCCGAACTGGTACTACCACGAGGACATGAGCCGGCTCACTCACAGCGGGTCACCACGGCGGGTCATCCACGGTGGCTCGCCCACAGCGGCTCATCCACGCGGCTCGCCCACGCGGCTGCCTTCCGCCCGCGCAGGTGGGGACGGAAGGCGGCCACCGGTCCGGCCCCGCGCGGGAGGCGGGTCGTGGACGCCGGGTTGAGCCATCGTGGAACCTGTGCCATCGACGTCCGCCGTACGGGTGCATGAAGATCGCATGCCAGAGTTCCCGGCTCGCCGCCCGATCAACCCTGGACAGTACGGTGCGGCGCGCGGAGGCAGGTGACGTGGCCGACTCGCAACCCGGTTGCGTCCTCCCCGCCGTTGACGTGGATCACCGGTCGGGAGGATGATCCGCGAGTGGTGCCTGGACCGACGCTCGCATGCCGCGCGCTCAGCTGCCGGGCCGGCGGGCGCACGATCGTCGAAGACCTCACCCTCGAGTTCGACCGGGCCGAGCGTGTGGCGCTCATGGGCCCGTCGGGGTCCGGCAAGACCACGTTGCTGACCACGCTGGCCGGGCTGCTCCCGCCCGCCGCGGGCCGGGTCCTGGTGGGCGGTGTGCCCCTCGACGAGCAGCCGGAGCTGAGGGCCGGGCTGGCGCTGGTGTTCCAGTCGTACGGGCTGCTCAGCCTGCTCACCGCGGCCGAGAACGTCGAGGTGGCGCTCAGGGCGGCGGGGCGGGCGCCGCGCGAGGCGGTACGGCTGGCGTCGGAGGCGCTGGAGCGGCTGCGGGTGTCGAAGTTCGCCGACCACCTGGTCGAGGAGCTGTCCGGCGGGCAGCAGCAGCGCGTCGCGGTGGCCAGGGCGCTGGCGTTGCGGCCCCGGGTGCTGCTGGCCGACGAGCCGACGGCCGAGCAGGACGAGACGCACCGCGCGCTCGTGCTGGACGAGCTGCTCGCGGCGACGGGTGACGGCACCACGCTGGTGATCGCCACGCACGACCCCGAGGTGGCCGAGCGCTGCGACCGGGTGATCGAGTTGCGCGCCCGGGCCCACCGCAGGCAGTCCAGGAGCACCCGGTGAGCGCGGCGGGCTCCCGCGTGCAGTGCCCGTCCATGAGCTGCGACCACGGCACCCGGGAGAGCCGCGCATGAGCGTCATCAGATGTGACGGGATCGTGCAGATCTACAAGGCGCAGGACGTCGAGGTCGTCGCGTTGCGCGACGTGGACCTGACGATCGAGGCGGGCGAGACGGTCGCCCTGCTCGGCCCCTCGGGCGCGGGCAAGTCGACGCTGCTGTGGTTGCTGGCCGGGCTGCTGCGCCCGAGCGCGGGCCGCCTGTGGATGGACGGCACCGACCTGGGGCGGCTCGACCAGCGCAGGCTCGACCGGCTGCGGGCCGCGCACATCGGCATGATGCTGCAGAACCCGGCACGCAACCTCATCGGCTACCTCTCCGCCGCCCAGAACATCGCCTTCGCCCAGCGCGCCGTGAGACGTGCCCGCCACAGTGCCGGCCCCGGCACCCACCCCGCCGGCGCCGGCGGGGTG
>NZ_SMKO01000305.1 GCF_004348685.1 Nonomuraea deserti
GACCCCCACCCGAACCGGACCCCCACCGAGACCGGGCTCCCACCGGAAACCGATTTTCACCCGGACCGAGCTTCCACTGGGACCGAGCATTAACCGGACCGGTTTTCACCCCGGACCGAGCTTCCACCGGGACCGAGCTTCCAGCGGAACCGAGCTCCCACCGGGACCAATCTCCACCCGGACCGAGCTTCCAGCGGGACCAATCTCCACCCGGACCGGGCTTCCACCGGCAAGCGATAGCCCTGCGTACGAACTACAAGATGCGCTGCCATGTCACGGCTCCACCTCCTGCTCGGCTTGGACGCATAAGATCACCTCCATGACGACGCGAATCAGCCCGCCGCGGAAACCAGCCCACTCTCATATGCGGCGATAACAAGTTGCGCCCGGTCGCGCGCCTCCAATTTGGCCAGCAGCCGCGTGATGTGCGTTTTCACCGTAGCCAGACTCACCTGAAGATATGCTGCTATTTCGCCGTTGGACAGCCCACGCGCAATCAACGTGAGCACATCCCTCTCCCGCTCAGTAATCCCGTCCAGCCCTTTCACCCGTGGCGTCACGGGTGTGCGGGTGAATTCTTCGATCAATCTTCGCGTCACCGTCGGCGCCAGCAACGCCTCCCCGCTCGCGACCACCCTTATGGCGGCTAGCAAGTCCGCAGGCGGTGTGTCCTTGAGAAGAAATCCACTCGCTCCCGCCCGAAGCGCGTCGTAAACATATGCGTCAAGGTCGAACATCGTGACCACGAGCACCCGGGAAATATCCTTGATTCTTCGGGTGGCCTCGATTCCATCCATCTCCGGCATCCGCACGTCCATCAGCACCACATCGGGCCGCTGCTCCGTGGCCACGGTGACCGCTTCTGCCCCCGTCGCCGCCTCCCCGACCACACCCAGGTCAGGCTCAGAGTCGACCAGCACCCTGAAACTTCCTCTGAGCAACGCCTGATCGTCGGCCACGACAACCCGGATCACGACGCCTCCTGATAAGGCAGCTGGGCGAACACCCGAAACCCGCGCCCAGGCCTGCTTCCTGCCTCGAACGTGCCGCCGTACATCATGACCCGCTCCCGAATCC
Source organism: Nonomuraea deserti (assembly GCF_004348685.1). Classification (GTDB taxonomy): domain Bacteria; phylum Actinomycetota; class Actinomycetes; order Streptosporangiales; family Streptosporangiaceae; genus Nonomuraea; species Nonomuraea deserti. The sequence continues at coordinate 1,078 of NZ_SMKO01000305.1, forward strand.
CGATCAGGCCGTGCCCTGTGCCGGCGGAAGGCAACGTGCGTCTCCCCGGTCCGTCATCCATCACTTCAATCCTTACGTCCTTGCCGTCGGCCACGACGGAGACCTGGCACCGGGCAGGCGCCGCGTGCTTGGCTACGTTGGTCAGCGCCTCCTGCACGATCCGGTAGACCGACAACCCCACACCGTCAGGCAACCGCACCCGTTGGTCGTGTCTCGCCTTCTGCCGCCCGCCGACAGCCCTGACCCCAGCCTCGTCCTTGATCGCCGTCCAAGAGCTGCCCACCCCGCCCGACGCTCCCGCCCCGGGCCCTTCGTCGCCACGTCCATGCAACCCACCACCGGTGGTTTCCCCACGTAACCCAACGCCATCGAGGCCTCTCAGCCCGCGGCCTCCGACGTCATTACCAGCTTTTTCCGCATCACCAGCTGCGCCCAGGCTTTCGTGCCCAGGCCCAATAGCCCCAGCAGCCCTCTTCACCCCGGAACTGCCGTCGCCGTTGTCGAGCACCCGGCCAGCATCCGCGTTGCCACCATCAGAGACCGGCCCAACATCGTCGCCACCACCAGCAGACAACCGGCCAGCATCACCATCACCACCAGCAGACAACCGGACAACATCACCGTGGCCACCAGCAGACACCGGATCAACATCGCCATCACCACCAGCAGACATCAGCGCGGCAACCCTGTTACCACTGGCAGGCACCCATGCAGCAACCGCGTCACCGCTACCAGACACCCGCCCAGCAACGCCGTCACCACCGATGTGGACCTTTAGCTCCACGTCAACCCCTGCAAGCCGAGCCTGCTCCGCGAGTTCCTCGAGCCCTTCGATGCCCGGCGCAGGCACGAGGTCAGGCACGTCGGTGGACCTCAGCATGCCGAGCAGGTGTCGCATCTCGACCAGTGCGCTCCGGCTGGCCGTCTCGATCACCCGCAGAGCGTCGTGCGCCTCCTCCGGCCTGGTCGACATCACATGGTTGGCCACGCCCGCCTTGACGGCGATCAGTCCCACGCTGTGCGTGACCACGTCATGCAGCTCGCGAGCGATGCGCAGCCGTTCGTCGGTCACCGCTTGCGCCGCCAGCCGCTCGGCCTCGCGCGCCGCATAATGCCTGCGCTCGTGCACGGCACGGCCGATGGTCCATGAGCCGCCCAGGGCAGCGATCCCCATGAGGGGCTTATCGAAGTGGACGAGCCAGTCGGGAGCGCCCTCCTGCGGTGCACCCGCCAGGGTCAACCCGAACAACGTGACCAGGCTCAACCCTCCGATGGCGGACGAAGGGATCAGAGGGCCGACCCTGTCGGACAGCGCGACAATATAGAGGGCGTACGCGGGGGCAAGGTAGGCGAACGCGATGGCATCGGTCATGACGGCGAAGACGGCCAGCACCAACGTCACGCAGAACACAGGAAGCGGCCACAGCCTGCGCACCGACAGCAGCAGGCCCAACCCGAAGGGCAGAGCGATTCTCATCCATGGGGGCAGCGCCGTAGCGTTGACCGCCATCGTGAAGGCCACGAACCCGAAGCACAGCCCCACCGCCAGATCGAGCATGATCAGCTGGATGCGGCTCAAGCGCCGGGCGAAGAAGGGATGCCTGTCGTCCACGCGTTGAACCGTAGCCGCTGAGGCAGCGGACGCACGTCAGCCCAGGGTTTGACCTTCAGATTCGAACCGTGGTCCGACGCGCCGCCGACCCTCCGCACCGCATCCTTTACGGCGTGATCGAACTCCACCGCCTCACTAAACGGTACGGCGGCACAACCGCGGTAGACAGCCTGTCCTTCACGGTCGGCCCCGGCCACGTGACCGGGTTTCTGGGCCCCAACGGCGCCGGCAAGTCCACCACACTGCGCCTGATCCTCGGCCTTGACGCGTGCACTTCCGGGCACGCGCTGATAAACGGCCGACCTTACGCATCGCTCAGCAGGCCGATGCACGAAGTGGGCGCGCTCTTGGACGCGAGTGCCGTCCACGGCGGACGCAGCGCCTACAACCACCTGCTCTGCCTCGCTCGCACCAACGACATCGGCCCCGCCCGAGTGACCGAGGTGCTGGAGCAGGTCGGCCTGGCGGACGTGGGCCGCAAACGGGTCGGCGGCTTCTCGCTCGGCATGAAACAACGGCTCGGCATCGCGGCCGCCCTGCTGGGCGACCCCGAGGTGTTGATGTTCGACGAGCCTGTGAACGGCCTCGATCCCGATGGCGTGCGGTGGATCCGCGGCCTCATGCGCTCGCTGGCCGCTGAAGGCAGGACGATCCTGCTCTCCAGCCATCTCATGAGCGAGATGGCCCTCACCGCCGAGCGCATTGTCATCGTCGGCCGCGGCAGGCTGATCGCCGAGGCGACGGTCGCGGAGCTGACGGCAGCATACCCATCGCTCGAAGACGCCTACATGGCACTGACCGCCTCCAGCGTGCAATTCGGAGCCGCCCGATGATCAGCCAGCGCAGACCACCAGCCGAAGCCCTTCGGACGAGACCGAGCACCCCGCGGGTCCTTCGCCAGCGCCCCCGCACACGAAAGCATTCGTTCGTGGGCGTCCTCGCGTCGGAACGGATCAAACTCCGCTCTGTTCGTTCGACCTATCTCCTCCTGGTCCTCGGCGTCAGCGCCGTTCTGCTGGGCTACGCGCTGGCCGTGATGGCGGCCGGTATGTACGACAACGCCCCAACCCAACAACGTCTGAGCGCCCGTATCGCGGACCTCGAGGAGGTGGTCGTGATCGTGCCCCAGCTCTGCATGGGTATCCTGGGCACGCTGGCCATCACATCCGAATACGCGACCGGCCTGATCAGAGCAAGCCTGACCATCGTCCCGCGCCGGTGGCCGATACTCGCCGCCAAGTCCACGGTCGTGGGGGCACTGGGGCTGATCACGGGTGCGACCGCGGTCTTCGGCACCTATGCCGTCACCCGATTGGTGCTCGGTGACCGGTTCTCGGGTGCGTACACCGGCGCGTTCGCGGAGCGGCTCCCGCTCCTGATCACCATCAGCGTCTCGGTGCCGGTGTTCGCACTACTCGGCCTCGGCCTCGGCGCGCTCCTGCGCTCGAGCGCCGGTGCGATCGCCATCATCGTCGGTCTCGTGTACGTCATCCCCATGATCATTGGCAACGTCCCCGAGCCTTGGAGCGAGCGCCTCGGTTCGGTGATGATCGGAGCGCTTCCCCGCGAGATCACCGGCGACACGATCTCGACCTCGGTCTACGGCTCGCTCTTGTCTCCTGCGGCGGCCGCAGCCGTACTGGTCGCCTATGCGGTTCTCCCCCTGCTAGCCGCAGCCTGGCTGATGCGCAGGAGGGACGCCTGAGATGTGGGTGCCCATGCCCAGAAAGGATTTCGGCAGGTCGACGCCGACCCACTCGAAGGCCCCTGACATGCGGGTCAAAGGACCGCCGCGGGCACGCGGTCGTCCCACGATGCGCAAGACCGGAACGCCTGCCGTACCACCAGGCGTTCCGGCTGCCATGCCGTCAGTAGGCTCAGACCTCGAGCACTACAGGGATGATCATCGGACGGCGGCGGTAGGTGTCGCTCACCCAGCGGCCCACTGTGCGGCGGACCACCCGGCGAATCTCCTGCATGTCAACCACCCCGTCGGCGGCCTTCTCCTCGAGGGCCCGCTCGATCTGGGGAATGAATTCGTCGAACTGCAGAGGATCGATGCCCGAACCTCGCGCGTGGATCTCGGGGCCCGCGGTGAGCTTGCCGGTGTTGGAGTCGACCACGACGACCACGGAGATGAATCCCTCGTCTCCGAGGATCCTGCGGTCCTTCAGCGAGGTGTCGGTGATCTCACCGACCGACGAGCCGTCAACGTAGACATACCCGGCGTGCACCGCACCGACGATCCTTGCGCGGCCGTCGATCAGGTCGACCACGACACCGTCTTCGGCGATCACGATGTGATCGTCCGGCACGCCCGTGAGGGCGGCCAGCTTGGCGTGGGCGCGCAGGTGCCGCCATTCGCCGTGCACGGGCATGAAGTTCGACGGGCGTGTCAGGTTGAGCACGTAGAGGAGCTCGCCGGCGGCCGCGTGACCGGAGACGTGCACCTTGGCGTTGCCCTTGTGCACGACCCGTGCGCCCCACCGGGTGAGACCGTTGATCACCTTGTTGACCGCGGTCTCGTTACCCGGCACCAGCGAGGAAGCCAGGAGCACCGTGTCGCCGTCGGCGATGCGGATCGGATGATCGCGGTTGGCCATCCTCGACAGCGCCGCCATCGGCTCGCCCTGGGAGCCGGTGCAGACCAGCACCACGTCCTGTGGCGGCCACTCCTCGATGTCGCGCGAGTCGACGATCAGCTCCGGCGGCACCTTGAGATAGCCCAGGTCTCGGGCCACTCCCATGTTGCGCACCATCGAGCGTCCGACCAGGGCGACCTTGCGGCCGTGCCGGGCGGCGGCGTCCATGACCTGCTGGATGCGGTGGACGTGCGAGGCAAAGCTCGCCACGATGACCCGCTGCTCGGAGGTGCGGATCACCTCGTCGATGACCGGCGCGATCTCCCGCTCACTGGTGACGAACCCCGGCACCTCGGCGTTGGTCGAGTCGGACATCAGCAGGTCGACGCCCTCGGTGCCGAGCCTGGCGAAGCCGCCGAGATCGGTGAGGCGGCCGTCGCTCGGCAGCTGGTCCATCCGGAAGTCGCCGGTGTGCAGCACGATGCCGGCGGGCGTCCTGATGGCCACGGCCAGCGCGTCGGGGATGGAGTGGTTGACCGCGAGAAACTCGCAGTCGAAAGGTCCGAAGACGTGCCGTTCGCCTTCGACGACCTCGCGTTTGGTCGGCTGGATCCGGTGCTCGGTCAGCTTGGCCTCGATCAGGGCAAGCGTGAGCTTGGATCCAATGAGCGGGATATCGCGCCGCTCGCGCAGCAGATAGGGCACAGCTCCGATGTGATCTTCGTGAGCGTGCGTCAGTACGACGGCTTCGACATCGTCGAGCCGGTCCCTGATGTATTCGAAGTCGGGCAGGATAAGGTCGACACCCGGCTGGTCAGGCTCGGGGAACAACACCCCGCAGTCGACGATCAGCAGACGGCCGTCGTATTCGAAGACGGCCATGTTCCTGCCGATCTCGCCCAGCCCGCCGAGCGCGACGATGCGCAGGCCGCCGTGAGGCAGCGCCGGTGGGGTGCCAAGGTCAGGATGCGGATGGCTCATGCCCGGCCCCCACGGTCAGATCGTGTTCTCAAAACTCCCGGTTCCTCCCCGTTCCTATGCGTCTGTCAACTTCACCCCGCCGGCTACCAGGCAAGCACGCAGCTCGGCGATTTGCTTCTCTGTCGCGTCCACGAGCGGCAGCCGTACCGGTCCTACCGGCACGCCCACCATGCTCAGCGCCGCCTTTGCCATGATCGCGCCGCCCGCACGCAGCATGATCCCGTCCACTACGGGAGCCACCTGACTGTGCAGGGCCAGCGCTTGAGCGACCTCGCCGCTCTTGTGCAGGTGGATCATTCGCGCCAGCTCGGCGCCGACCACATGTCCGACGACGCTGACGAACCCGGTCGCCCCGAGCGAGAGCCAGGCCAGGTTGAGCAGATCGTCTCCCGAATAGAAGACGAGATCAGTTGCGATCATCACCTGACTGGCGGCGAACAGATCACCCTTGGCGTCCTTGACGGCCACAATCCGTTCGTGCTGCGCCAGCCTGATCAGAGTCTCAGTTTTGATCGGCACTCCGCTACGCCCCGGGATGTCATAGAGCATCACGGGAAGGTCGGTCGCGTCAGCGACGGCGGTGAAGTGCCGATACAAACCCTCTTGCGGGGGCTTGTTGTAGTAAGGCGTTACCACCAGCAGGCCGTGTGCGCCGGCACGTGCCGCCTGCTTCGCGAGCTCGACACTGTGGCGGGTGTCGTTGGAGCCCGCTCCTGCCACCACGGCCGCGCGGTCACCGACCGCGTCGAGGACGGCACTGACGATACGCTGTTTCTCCTCGTCGGAAGTGGTGGGCGACTCACCCGTCGTTCCGTTGACGATCAAGCCGTCATTTCGCTGCTCATCTACCAGATAGGTAGCAAGACGTCGCACAGCCACATAATCGACCTCACCGTCAGATGTGAACGGCGTGACCATCGCGGTCAGCATACGGCCGAAGGGCGCATCGGTGGTTCCAGTTGGCGATGCCATAGTGCGAACGCTACCTGGATTCAGAAATCCATTGGACGTCGCCACCCCGCTTTGCCTGCCTGGAGCCGCCTTTTGCCCCCTTTCGACAGCAGTCGTGTGCCGCTCATCCAACGATAGGTCCTTCGGCTGAGTCCTCCAGCCACACCGGCAGTTGTGACCCGCCATTACTTCGCGCGCACCACGTCGCAGCTCCGCGGCCCCGCCCAGGAGCACTTTCCGCTGTCGCTCTCCCCGGCTCTCGGGGTAAGCCGGGAAGGCCGACGACGGTCTCTTGGCCGATCGCGGACCTCTTCCACCTCGAACCACGCGATCCCTGGCCCTGGTCCGCTCGCGAGTCTCCGCTCCCGGCATTTAGTGCTCTCGGCCAGGAACAGGAAAGTCTCCGCGGATCAGGACTTCTTCGTGCTACCGGCCGCTTCGTACGCGTGCAGGCGCTTGGCCGTACCGGCAGGGCAAACACAGGCCGGCGGGGGACGAGACGCAGGCTGTCAGGTGCGGGACACAGACCGGCAGGGCGGGACACAGACCGGCAGGGCGGGACACAGACCGGCAGGG
>NZ_SMKO01000306.1 GCF_004348685.1 Nonomuraea deserti
GGTGGAAGGAGGCTGGGGTCGGGGGGTCCAGATGCGTGTTTCGCGCAGCGGGACCCCGTGGATGAGGGGCACTCCGTCCACGACGGTACGCCCGGCCTGCGGTAGCGCGCTGGCGAGCACGGCGGGCGCGGGGGACGAACCCGCGGGGGTGGTCAGGCAGGCGTGGACGGTGGCGGCGATGTCCCCGCGCAGCAGCGAGTCGATTTTGATGAGGACGTGACGGTCCGCCGCCCAGGCGAGGGCCTCCCGTACCAGGCCGGCGGCATCGGGGCGGTGCCGGGTGTCGAGGTCGGCGACGAGCACGGGCGGCGCGGCGTCGTACGGCGGCCCCGACAGCGTGATGCGTGCGGGGCGCTCGGGCGACATGAGCGCGGCTGCCGTTTCCGCCGCCCCTGACAGGTCGTCGGCCAGGGCGAACACCGGAGCGTGGCCCACACACCCACCTCCGAACACCATCAGGCTGCGCGAATCACGCGGCAAGTATTGCACAAAACGCGCAGATTATGCCACAGTTGCCCGCAAGTACCGCGGACCCCCAGTACGACATCGAAGGGCTGAACGAGAGCGCGCCCGCCCCCTCACGACCCGCGGGCCGCCATGACGAACGGTCGGGCGCGACGGCCGGCCGGCTATCACGAGGGAAGAAGGCATGACTCCCGAACCGGTGCTCGGCACCATGACGTTCGGCGACACCGTGGACGCCGGGACGGCAGGGCGCATGCTGGACCTCGCGCTCGACGCCGGGGTGACCGGCGTGGACACGGCCAACGGCTACGCGGGCGGCGCCGCCGAGGAGATCCTCGGCGAGTTGTTGCGCGGCCGCCGCGACCGGGTGGTGCTGGCGACCAAGGCCGGCATCCCGCACCCGGACGCCGGCGAGCACGCGCCGCTCTCCCCCGCCGGGTTGCGCGCCTCGCTGGAGGGCAGCCTGCGGCGGCTGCGCGCCGACCACGTCGACCTGTTCTACCTTCACCAGCCGGACCGGGCGACGCCGCTGGAGGACACCCTCGGCACGGTCGCCGAACTGGTCGCCGAGGGCAAGATCGGCGACCTGGGCGTGTCCAACTACGCCGCCTGGCAGATCGCGGGGATCGCCCCGCGGCCCGTGGTCGCCCAGCAGCTCTACAACCTGCTGGCCAGGAGGATCGAGGACGAGTACGCGGAGTTCGCGCTCACCGCCGGCCTGCGCACGATGGTCTACAACCCGCTCGGGGGCGGCCTGCTGACCGGCCGGCACCGCTTCGACCGGGCTCCGGAGGCGGGCCGCTTCGGCGACTCCCGGCTGGCGGCGATGTACCGGCAGCGGTACTGGGACGCAGAGCTGTTCCGGGCCGTCGAGGACCTCGGCGCGATCGCCCGCGCGGCCGGGATGCCTCTTGCCGAGTTGTCGCTGCGCTGGCTGACCGGCAGGCCGGTGGTGAGCGCGGTGCTGCTCGGCGCGTCCGGCCCCGGCCAGCTCGGCGCCAACCTGGCCGCGCTGGCGGCCGGGCCGCTGCCCGCCGACGTGTCCGCCGCCTGCGACGCCGTGGGCGAAGCGCTCCGCGGCCCCATGCCCGCCTACAACCGATGAGTACCACGGCCTCCCGCCGCGAGGCCATCACGCACATCCGCATCAGCGCAGAGGAGACCGAGAGCGCATGACCGCCGCCGAGTTCGCCAGGAAGATCCGCAGCCGGGAACGGGCCGTCGGCTACTGGGTGGTGCTGGACGCGCCCGTCGCCACCGAACGCCTGGCCCGGCTGGGGTACGACTACATCGCGCTGGACGGCCAGCACGGGCTGATCGGCAACGCCGGGCTGCTGAGCAACCTCATGGCCATCGACGCCGGCGGCCGCTCGACCGGCCTGGTGCGGGTGGAGTCGGGCGAGCCCGCTGCCATCGGCAGGGCGCTCGACTTCGGCGCGGGCGGCGTGATCGTGCCGCTGGTCGACACGGCCGGGGACGCGGCTGCCGCCGTGTCGGCCGCCCGCTACCCGGCCGGGGGCCGCCGATCGTACGGCCCCATGCGCTCCATGCTGCGGATCGGCCCCACCCCGGCTGAGGCGGACGACAGCGTGCTGGTCCTGGCCATGATCGAGACGCCGGAGGGCCTGGCCAACATCGAGGCCATCTGCGCCACCCCTGGCCTGGACGGCGTGTACGTCGGCCCGTCCGACCTGTGCCTGGCCGTCGGCGGCCGGTTCCCCAACGACCCCGAGGTCGCCGGGGTGTTCGAGGAGGCGCTGGAAAGGATCAGGACGAGCGCCGAGCGGGCCGGGATCGCGGCCGGCATCCACAACCCGGGCGGCGAGCAGGCCGCCCGTCGCCTGGCTGAGGGCTTCACGTTCGCCACCGTCGCCTCCGACCTCGTCCACCTGGAGCAGGCCGCGGCCGCTCACCTGAAGGCGGCCGGCCTCGACCCGGAGTGATCCGCCGTTACGGCCAGGTCTTCGCCTCGGCGTCGAACAGTTCCCGGTCGCTCTCCACCGGCAGCACGCACATCAGGTGCCCGCCGGGCGCGCGCAGCGTGCGGCACTCCTGCCACTGCGAGACCTCGGTGGCGCCGAGCGCGACCAGGCGCCGGACCTCGGCCTCGACGTCGTCGGACTCGATGTCGATGTGCCAGCGAGGCGTGCTGTCGACCGACTGGACGGCCACGGCGAACCCCGGGACGGCCTCGTGCAGCGAGATGAACTGCTCGTAACCTTCGAGCGGCCGGGCGGTGGCCCCGAGCGCCGCCGCCCAGAAGGCGGCCGCCTCGCCTGCCTCGGCGGCTGGGGTGTCGATCAACAAGGCGTACACGCGGCTTCGATGCATGGTGATCACCCTACAGGGCACCTCGAACAACGATATGTCGCCTTATGCGAGCTTTCGGTGGCGCTGTGTGCATAGACCGATGCGGTACGGGTAGCGCCGTTGCATCAGCTCCTCGGAGGAGGAAACCGTGGACATCAACATAGGCCAAGGGCTTACGGACGTATTCCGGCAGATTGCAACGTTCGTCCCGAAGCTGATCGCGTTCATCGTGATTCTCATCATCGGGTGGATCGTGGCGAAGCTGCTGGAGAAGATCGTCAACAAGGTGCTCGAACGTGTCGGCTTCGAGCGGGTCGTTGACCGCAGCGGCGTGCACCGCTGGTTGGAGCGGAGCGACTACACCGCCAGCAGTCTGCTCGCCAGAATCGTCTACTACGCGATCCTGCTGGTCACCCTGCAGATAGCCTTCAACGTCTTCGGGCCCAACCCGATCTCGGCGCTGCTGGCCTCCGTGGTGGGCTGGCTGCCGAAGGCCATCGTGGCGATCGTGATCATCGTGGTGGCCGGCGCCATCGCGAAGGCTGTCAGGGACATCCTCTCCGGCGCGCTCGGCGGGCTGTCCTACGGCCGCTTTCTGGCGACCCTGGCCGCGGTGTTCATCTGGGCGCTGGGCATCATCGCCGCGCTCAACCAGATCGGCGTGGCCACCACCGTCACCACTCCGGTGCTGATCACGGTGCTCGCCACCGTCGGCGCGATCGCGGCCATCGGCATCGGGGGCGGTCTCATCCGGCCGATGCAGCAGCGCTGGGAGCGCTGGCTGGGCCGTGTCGAGGCCGAGGCGCCGCAGGCCAGGGCGCACGCGGAGGCGTACCAGCGGGGTCGTGAGGACGCCCGGTCGATGAGCGAGGAGACGACGCAGGTGCGGACGATGCCGGGCGGGCGCACCACCCGCTCGGACATGCCCCCGGAGTGACCGTGACGGCCCCCTGCCGGCCCGGCCCGCCCGAACCCGACCGGCCCGGCCTGCGGGGGCCCGGGTCGCGCCGGTGCAGGCCGGGCGGGATGCCGAGACCGGCGGTCAGGCCGGGTGGCCGTCCTCGAGCAGGCCGAGCTCGCGCGCCAGCCAGCAGACGGCCGTCAGCCGTAGCGCCGGCGCGTCCGGCTCGCCGCTGAAGACCCACCCCCGGTGCCGCAGCTCGTCCAGGAACCCGAGCAGGTAGTCGCCCAGCGTCTCCCTGTCGAGCGGGATCGCGTCACGCAGCACCGCGGCGTGCTGGTCGACCGCGGCCACCATGCCGGGGTCCGCGCTCATCCTGGCGAGCTGGGCGTCGCCCAGCGTGTTCATCAACCACCGCAAGGGCGAAGCCGCCCATCCCTCCTCGAAAACCACCCGCCAACCTTAAAGCATTTCCAAGGTCAGGGGCCCTCGGAGCCGAGGTCGTCCAGCGTGCGGCGGGCCACCGCGAAGGCGGCGTTGGCGGCCGGAACGCCGCAGTAGACGGCGGCCTGGAGCAGCACCTCCTTGATCTCGTCCGGGGTGAGCCCGTTGCGCAGAGCCGCGCGGACGTGCATGGCCAGCTCCTCCAGGTGCCCTCCGGCGACGAGGGCGGTGAGGGTGACGCAGCTGCGGGTGCGCCGGTCCAGCCCCGGCCGGTTCCAGATCTCGTCCCAGGCGTAGCGGGTGATGAGGTCCTGGAAGTCGCGGGTGAAGCCGGTGGTCGCGGCGATCGCCCGGTCGACGTGCGCGTCGCCGAGCACCTCGCGCCTGGTGCGCATCCCGGCGTCCCGTCCGCCGTCCCGCAGGTGACGGACGATGGCGGTGGTGACGGCGCCGGGATGTTCGACGCCGGCCAGGTGGGCCGCCCGCGGCACGACCGTGAGCGACGCTCCCGGGATGCCGCCGGCCAGCGTGAGTGCCTGGTCGAGGGGCGTGGCCGGGTCCTCGGCGCCGGCGATCACCAGTGCGGGCGCGGCGATCTCGCCGAGCCTGCCCGTCACGTCGAAGGCGGCCAGGGCCTCGCAGCAGGCGGCGTACGACGGGGCGTCCACCTCGCCCAGCCCCTCCAGCACCCACCGGCCGTCGAAGCCGGGGGTGAACCAGCGGTTCTCCAGCGCCGGGGCGAGCGCGGCCACTCCTTCGGCCCGCACCAGCTCCGCCCGCTCCCGCCACGGTCCCGGCTCGCCGAACCGGGCGGACGTGCAGCACAGCACCAGGCCGCGCACCCGGCCGGGGACGCGGAGTGCGGCGGTGGTGGCGATGGCGCCGCCGAGCGAGATGCCGCCGATCGCGAACCGTTCGTCCTCGACGAGGTCGAGCACGGCCGCCGCCAGGTCGTCGATCGTGAACCCGGTGGCCGGCGCCGACCCGCCGTGGCCGGGCAGGTCGTACCTGAGCACCCGCCAGGACGCGGTGAGCTCGGCGAGCTGGGGGCGCCAGACCTCTGTCGTGGTGCCGAGCGAGGGCCCGAGCACCAGCAGCGGCGCGCCGGACGGGCCGTCCACGCGGTGGTGGAGTTTCACGGCTGCTCCCGGTAGGTGGCGAGAATGCGGTCGACGAGTTCCGGAGCCGCTCCCACGTACGCGGACGGGTCGAGCAGCTCGTCCGGATCCCGGGTCAGGCCCGCCTCGGCCAGCGCCTCGCCGAGCACGACCGGCCCCCGCTCGGGCATGATCGCGGCGAGCCTGTCGCGGCCGAGGTGGGCGGCGAGGCGTTCGGCGACGAGGCGGCCGCCGGTCAGGCCGGCGTTGGCGCGCATCCGTTCGGGGAAGACCTGGAGCCCGCCCACCAGCTCGGCGGCGGTCTCGGCCGCGCCGCCGGTCAGGCGGAGCGCCTCGCGCAGCGGCAGCCACTCCGCCTGCCAGGCCCCGGCGGCCCGCTCGTGCTCGCCGACCTGGCCGAGCACCTGCGTGTACGCGGGCACCTGGAGCGCGGCCGACCGGACCAGTACGGACAGCGCAGGGTTACGCTTCTGCGGCATGGCCGAGGAGCCGCCGGACGACGACTCGGCCACCTCCCCGACCTCGGTCTGGGCCATCAGGATGATGTCGGTGGCCGGTTTGCCCAGCGCGCGGGCGGTGCCGGCGAGCGCCGCGCCCAGGTCGGTGACGGCGGAGCGCTCCGCGTGCCACGGCGCCGCGGGCGCGGCCAGCCCGATCTCCTCGGCGAACACCTCCACCAGGGGAAGCGCCGCGGACGGGTCCTGCTCGGCGAAGGCGGCCAGGGTGCCGGCCGCGCCGCCGAGCTGGGCGGGCAGGCGCAGCTCGCGCAGCCGGGCGCGGGCGCGCATGAGACCCGCCAGCCACTGCGCCGCCTTCAGCCCGAACGTCGTCGGCACCGCGTGCTGCCCCAGCGTGCGCGCGGCCATCACCGTGTCCCTGTGGCGCGCGGCCAGCTCGCACAGGTCGTCCATGACGGCGCCCAGGTCGCCGACGACGGCGCGGACCGTACGGGCGGCCACCAGCATGGCGGCGGTGTCCACGATGTCCTGGCTGGTGGCTCCCCTGTGCACGTGACCGGCCGCGCCGGGCACGGCCCGCCGCAGGTCGGCCACCAGCGGGACGACGGGGGTGGCCGACTGCCTGGACCGCGCGGCCACGCCGGCCGGGTCGGGCACGAGCGTGGCGGCGGCCCTGTCGATGGCGGCCGCCGCCTCCGGCGGGATGAGCCCCAGGCGGCCCTGGGCACGGGCGAGCGCCGCCTCGGCCTCCAGCATGGCCCGCAGCCACGCCGTGTCCGAGGTGATCGCCTCCGCCTTGGTGCCCGCCCGGACGGGCGCGAGCAGGCCGCCGTCGGCGCCCGGCTCGCCGGACGTCAATGGACCGCCGGACGTCGCTGAACCGCCGGACGTCGCTGAACCGCCGGACGTCGCTGAACCGCCGGAAGGCAATGGACCGTCAGAAGGCAATGGACCGTCAGAACTCAATGAACACCGTCTCCTCCGCTCCCTGCAGTCTCACATCGAAGCAGTAGGAGTCGCCAGAACCGGCGGCGACGAGCGTGGCCCTGCGCTCGGGTTCGAGGCCGTCGAGCAGCGGGTCGGGCACGTCCTCCAGGTAGACGCGGGTGAGCAGGGAGCGCAGCAGGCCGCGGGCGAAGATCTGCAGCGAGAGGTACGGCCCCGGCGGCCGGGCCGTGCGGAAGCGGTAGGTGCCGTCCGGCGCGGTGGCGCAGCGGCCGTACCCGGACACCTGCCCGCCCTCCCTGCTCAGCGCGCCGCGGTCGCCGGTGAAGCCGAGCCAGAGTTCGAGCAGGGCGTCGGGCACCGGCTCCCCGGCGCCGTCGAGCACCCGCCCGGTGAGCGTGATCGCGCCGGGATGCCCTTCGGGCACGAGCTCCCAGTCCCGCTCGTACGGCAGCGCGTGGCTGAAGAACGGTCCGACCGTCTGCGAGGGCGTGGTCATGGCGTCTCCGTCGGGGTGCGCCCGAGCACGATGTCGAACGCGTAGCCGAGGGCCCACTCGGGCTCGGTGAGGTCCAGTTCGAACGACGAGACGAGCCGCCGCCTGGCCGCCTCGTCCGGGATCGACTGCATGATCGGGTCGAAGGGCATCAGCGGGTCGCCGGGGAAGTACATCTGGGTGACCAGCCGCTGGGTGAAGGCCTGCCCGAAGACGGAGAAGTGCAGGTGGGCGGGGCGCCAGGCGTTGTCGTGGTTGCGCCACGGGTAGGCGCCCGGCTTGATCGTGACGAACCGGTAGCGGCCGTCCTGGTCGGTGAGGCAGCGGCCGGCGCCGGTGAAGTTCGGGTCGAGGGGGGCGGGGTGCTGGTCGCCGTCGTGGGCGTAGCGGCCGGCGGCGTTGGCCTGCCAGAGCTCGACCAGCGTGCCGCGCAGGGGGCGGCCGTCGTCGTCGAGCACGCGCCCCTCGACGATGATGCGCTCGCCGATGGGCTCGCCCGCGTGCTGCCTGGTCAGGTCGGCGTCGAGCGCGCCGACCTCCTCGTGGCCGAAGACGGGGCTGGTCAGCTCGATCGCGTCGGGGTCGAGCTTGAAGGCTGTCTCTTATACAACTCCGAC
>NZ_SMKO01000307.1 GCF_004348685.1 Nonomuraea deserti
GCGGGCGGGGGCGCGCGCGACCGTGCTGCGGTAGCCGGGGCTCAGGTACGGAGGATGGCTCATGGTGTTCCTTCGACTCTCCAGCGCGGGCTTCGGGGTCATGACAGGTCGGCCGCCGTCCTGGCGCGCACCTCGCCGGCGGTGACGCCGGGGGCGGTCTCCACGAGCTTCAGCCCGCCGGGGACGACGTCGATGACGGCCAGGTCGGTGATCACGCGGTCGACGCAGGACCGGCCGGTGAGGGGCAGCGTGCAGGCGGGCAGGATCTTGGGGTCGCCGTCGCGCGTCGTGTGCTCCATGACCACGATGACCCGGCGGGCGCCGTGCACGAGGTCCATGGCGCCGCCCATGCCTTTGATCATCTTGCCGGGGACCGCCCAGTTGGCCAGGTCGCCGGCCTGCGACACCTGCATGGCGCCGAGCACCGCCACGTCCACGTGGCCGCCGCGGATCATGCCGAACGACAGCGCCGAGTCGAAGTACGACGCCCCGGGCGCGACGGTGACCGTCTCCTTGCCCGCGTTGATCAGGTCGGGATCCACCTCGCCGGGCAGCGGGTACGGCCCGACGCCGAGGATGCCGTTCTCCGAGTGGATGACGACGGTGCGGTCGCCGAGGTGGGCGGGGATGAGCGTGGGCAGGCCGATGCCGAGGTTGACGTACGAGCCGTCGGGCAGCTCGTCCGCCGCGCGGGCCGCCATCTGCTGCCGGGTCCAGGCCATCAGGAACGCACCTTCCGCCGCTCGATGGGTTTGTCCGCCGCCTGCGCGGGATCCAGCACCAGCACCTTCTGCACGAAGACGCCGGGCAGGTGCACCTCGTCGGGATCGAGCTCGCACAGCTCCTCGACCTCGGCGATGGTGACCCGTCCCGCCATGGCGGCCGGCGGGTTGAAGTTCCGCGCGGCCTTGGCGAACACCAGGTTTCCGTAAATGTCGCCACGTGCGGCCCGTACGAGCGCGAAGTCCGTACGGATGCCGTGCTCCAGGACGTACGAGACTCCGTCGAACTCCCTGACCTCCTTCGGCGGAGACGCCACCGCCACCGACCCGTCGGAGCGGTAGCGCCACGGCAGCCCGCCCTCCTCGACCAGCGTCCCCACGCCCGCCCTCGTGTAGAAGGCCGGGATGCCGCACCCGCCGGCCCGCAGCCGCTCGGCCAGCGTGCCCTGCGGGATCAGCTCCACCTCCAGCTCGCCGGCCAGGTACTGCCGGGCGAACTCCTTGTTCTCCCCCACGTACGAGCCGGTGACGCGGGAGATGCGCCCCGCCGCGAGCAGCTCGCCCAGACCGCGCCCGTCGGTGCCGCAGTTGTTCGACACGACGTGCAGGCCGGACGTGCCCTGCCCGAGCAGCGCCTTGATGAGCACGGCGGGCACCCCGGCCAGGCCGAAGCCGCCGACCGCGAGGGACGCGCCGTCCCCGATTCCCGCGACCGCTTCGGCCGCCGTACCAACGATCTTCATGGCATTCCCACGTAGTTCTCCGCCAGGGTCGTCGCCGCGGCCTCGGACGAGGTCACGTAGTCCAGGTAGGACAGCTGCAGCCGGCGCGCGTACGCGTCGTCGTCCTCGAACGTGTGCAGCAGGGTGGTCATCCACCACGAGAAGTGCTGCGCCCGCCACACCCGCGTCAGGCACGCCCGCGAGTAGCCGTCGAGCGACCCGGCCGAGCCGTGCTCGAAGTAGGCGGCCAGCGCGCCGGTGAGGACGCGGACGTCGGCCACGGCCAGGTTGAGCCCCTTGGCGCCGGTGGGCGGCACGATGTGGGCGGCGTCGCCGGCCAGGTAGAGGCGGCCGTACTGCATGGGCTCGGCGACGAACGCCCGCATGGGCGTGACGGCCTTCTCCATGATCTCGCCGGTGGCCAGCGTGAATCCGGGCACGCTCTCCAGCCGGGCCTTCAGCTCGGCCCAGATCCGCTGGTCCGGCCACTCCTCCACCCGCGCGCCGGCCGGGACCTGCAGGTAGAAGCGGCTGACCTCGGGCGTGCGCATGCTGTGCAGGGCGAAGCCGCGCTCGGTCCTGGTGTAGATCAGCTCCTCGGACGACGGCGCCACCCTGGCCAGGATGCCCAGCCAGGCGAAGGGATATTCGCGCTCGTAAACGCTCAGGACACCCTCGGGGATGGACGGCCTCGACACGCCGTGGAAGCCGTCGCAGCCGGCGACCACGTCGCAGTCGAGCCGCTCGCCGCCGAACGTCAGGTACGGCTGCTCCGTCTCCAGGCCGTGCAGTGCCACGTCCTCGATCTCGAACCGCACGTCGCCGCCCGCCGCGAGCCGGGCCGCGATAAGGTCCTTGACCACCTCCTGCTGGCCGTACACGGTGATGCGCCGGCCGGGCACCAGCTTCTCGAACGGGATGCGGTGGCCCGCGCCCCCGTACCTGAGCTCGATCCCGTTGTGCGGCAGCCCCTCGCGCAGCAGGCGCTCGCCGACACCGGCCTCGACCAGCGTGTCCACCGTGCCCTGCTCCAGCACCCCGGCTCGGACCCGCCGCTCGACGTGGTCGCGGCTGCGCTTCTCCAGCACCACGGAGGAAATGCCGCGCAGGTGGAGCAAGTGGGACAGGAGCAGACCGGCGGGCCCGGCGCCGATGATCCCGACCTGAGTTCGCATATACGGAGCATCCTGCCTCCAGGTGCGATCAGCCGAACCAACCCTTCCACTGGATGGAAGAAATATGCAGGATTGACCCATGGCAGGCGGATCTCGCGCTCCCGGGCGTTCGGTGACGTCCAAGGTGCTGGCGATCCTGGGCGCCTTCGACCCGGCGCACCCCCAGCTCACCCTGACCGAGCTGGCCAGGCGGAGCGGGGTGGCGCTGAGCACGGCCCACCGCCTGGTCGCGGAGCTGGAGGAGTGGCAGGCGCTGAGCCGCGCGCCCGACGGCCGGCTGCGGGTGGGGCTGCGGCTGTGGGAGCTGGGCCAGCTCGCGCCCGGCCGGCTGCAGGACCTGGCGCATCCGTGGCTGCAGGAGCTGTTCGCGGGCACCGGCGAGAACGTGCATCTGGCCGTCCGCGACGGGCTCGAGGTGCTCTACGTCGACAAGGTGCACGGCAGGCGGGCGGTGCCCATCGTGTCCAGGACCGGCGCCCGGCTGCCCATGCACCCGACGGGCGTGGGCAAGGCGCTGCTGGCGTACGAGCCGGAGTGGTTCGTCAAGGCGTACCTGGCACGCAAGCTGGAACGGCCGACCCCGCACACGATCACCGAGGCCGGACGGCTGACCAGGGAACTGGCGACGGTGCGCTCCCAGGGGTACGCGCTGACGTACGAGGAGATGACGCTGGGCTCGTGCTCGGCGGCGGCGCCGATCCTGGTGGACGGGCGGCCGGTGGCGGCCCTCGGCATCGTGGTCTCCCACCGGCGCGTGCGCGAGCTGCCCCGGCTGGTCGAGCCGCTGCTGAGCGCCGCCGCCGGGATCACCCGGGCCTGCGCCGCCAGCGTCTAGTCCATCAGCTTCCTGATGCGGTCCTTGAACAGGGTCGTGGCGATGGCGGCCTTGTGCGGCTGGCCCTTCAGGAACGCCTGCGCGAAGCTCTTGGCCTGGTCGTAGGAGACCTTGCCGGGCATCGGCGGCTCGTTGGGGTTGACGTCCACGTCCACCAGGGCCGGACCGTCGTGGGCGAGCGCCTGCTGGATCGCCGGCGCGACGTCGCCCGACTTGGTGATCTTGGCTCCGAAGCCGCCGCACGCCCTGGCCCAGGCCGCGAAGTCGGCCTCCGGCTGCTCGTAGCGCACGCCGTGCTCCGGGTAGCCGAGCACCATCTGCTCCCACAGGATCTGGCCGAGCGAGTTGTTGTTGTTGATGACGACCTTGACCGGCAGCCGCTGCTGGACCGCCGTCAGGAACTCGGCCATGAGCATCGAGAAACCGCCGTCGCCGACGTACGCGATGACCTGCCGGCCAGGGAAGGCGTGCTGCATGGCGATGGCGTACGGGAGCCCCGGCGCCATGGTGGCCAGCGTGCCCGACAGGTAGAACTCGCGCTCGCCGCGGATCGTCCAGTGCCGGGCCGCCCAGGTGGCGATGGTGCCGCTGTCGCAGGTCAGGATGGCGTCGTCGGCAGCGAGCCGGTCGACGACGGACATGGCGTACTGCGGGGCGATGGGGTCGCGGTCGGGGTCCTCCAGGGCGTCCATGTCGGCCCGCCACTTCGCCATCATCTTCTGATATTTCGCCAGATGAGCGTTGCCGTCCCGGCGGGACAGCAACGGCAGCAGCGCCGCCAGCCCTTCCTTCGCGTCGCACACCACCGGCACGTCGGTCGCGATCCGCGCCCCCGCCCTGGTCGGCTCCGCCTCGAACTGCACCACCCTGGTCTTCCCCGGCTCCGGCAGGAACTTCGAGTAGGGGAAGTTCGTGCCCACCATGAACAGCACGTCGGCCTCGTCCATCAGCTCCTCGCTCGGCCGGGTGCCGAGCAGCCCGATCCCGCCGGTCGTGTACGGCGAGTCGTCGGGGACGACGGCCTTGCCAGGAAGCGTCTTGACCACGGGAGCTCCCAGGGCCTCCGCCACGGCCAGCACCTCGTCCCGGGCGTGCAGCGCGCCCTGGCCGACGAGGATGGCGGGGCGTTCCGCCCGGTTGAGCACCTCGGCGGCCCACTCGACGTCCTCCTGCCGCGGGATGCCGGGCGACTGCAGGTAGACGGGCGAGGTCTGCGGCGGCCTGGCGGGCGCGACCTGCTCGTACGGGTCCGCCCCCGCCTCCGCCACCTGGATGTCGTTGGGCAGCGTGAGGTGGGAGACCCCGCGCCGGGCGTAGGACGTCCTGATCGCGAGGTCCACCAGCGAGGGAAGCTGCGCCGGGTTGGAGATCATCATGTTGTACTCGGCCACGTCGGCGAACAGCTTGTCCAGGTGGACCTCCTGCTGGTAGCCGGTACCCAGCACGGAGGTCTCCTGCATGCCCGTGATGGCCAGCACGGGCACGTGGTCGAGCTTGGCGTCGTAGAGGCCGTTGAGCAGGTGGATGCCGCCGGGCCCAGAGGTGGCCAGGCACACGCCGATCCGCCCGGTGGCCTTGGCGTAGCCGGTGGCCATGAAAGCGGCGGCCTCCTCGTGGTGGACCAGGACGAAGCGCACCCTCTCGCGGTGGCGCCGCAGCCCTTCCATGATGCCGTTGATGCCGTCGCCGGGCAGGCCGAAGACGGTGTCGACGCCCCACTCCGCGAGCCGTTCGATCAGGGATTCCGCTGCGATTCGAGCCATGTGTGCGGCACTACCCCGCACTGCCGGACACAGACGCCTTTACGTAGTTCGTTGTCATTTCCAGGCATTCGCGGGTAGTGGAGCAACATGCGCATACTGGTCACGGGAGCCACGGGAACGCTGGGCGGCGCGCTGCTGCCCGCGCTGGTCAGGGCTGGGCACCGGGTGCGCGCGCTGAGCCGGAGGGAGCGGGAGAGCACCGGGCGCGTCGAGTGGTTCTGGGGCGACCTCATCTCCGGCAGGGGCGTCGCGGACGCCGTGCACGGTGTGGACGCGATCGCGCATCTCGCCACCAGCGGCCCCAGGGGCCGCGGGGCCGCGGACGTCCACGGCACCCACCGGCTGCTCCTCGCCGCCCGCGAGGCGGGGGTGCAGCACCTGCTCTACACCTCGGTCGTCGGGGTGGACCGCGCCGCCATCGGCTACCTCGGTCACAAGCTGGAGGCCGAACGCCTGATCGGGGAGAGCGGGATCGGCTGGACCGTCCTGCGCGCCACGCGGTTCCAGCAGTCCCTGGACCAGCGGCTGCGGGCGTACTCGTCGTTCCCCGTGATGCTCGTCGACCGCTCGCTGCCCTGGCAGCCGGTGCACACGGGCGAAGTCGCCGCGCTGGCGGCGGCGCTGCTGGCGGGCGGGCCCGAGGGCAAGGAGTTCGAGTTCGGCGGACCGCAGGTGATGGACACCGAGGAACTGGTGCGGACCTGGCTGCGGGCCAGGAACGTGCGCCGCCCGTGCCTGCCCGTGCACTACCCGGGCAGGCCGTACGCGGCCCAGCGCGACGGCGAGCTCGTCACGGACGCCGACTCCAGGGGCGTCATCACCTGGTACGACTATCTCCACCCCGCGCCGCCCGCGCTGTCGGACGACTTCGCCACCGAGCACACCGCCTCCCCCACCAGCCCGGCGAACCAGCCGGAGAATGACCCTGACCTGCACGTATACGGCGGCGACGAGGGCTACGAGCGGCCGACACGAAGCTAGTCCATTGCCCCGTTCTGTTACACATCGTCCTCTTGCTCCGTATATGCCGGTAATAGACAATGTGTTCGGTGACGACCGGCATCCCGCTGACCCAAGACTTCGCCAACGGCGACGTCTCCTTCTGGTACCGGCAGATCGGCCTGCCCGCGCGGCGGCCGGCGCTGCCCGGGCCGCGCGACTACGACGTCGCGATCGTGGGCGGCGGATACACCGGCCTGTGGACCGCGTACTACCTGAAGCAGGCCGACCCCGGCCTGCGCATCGCGATCCTGGAGAAGGAGTTCGCCGGGTTCGGCGCGTCCGGCCGCAACGGCGGATGGTTGTCGGCCGAGTTCGCCGGATCCAGGAAACGGCACGCCGGGGCGCGCGGCCGGCAGGCGATGATCGACCTGCAGCACGCCATGTTCCGCTCCGTCGACGAGGTCATCGCGGTGGCCCGCGAGGAGGGCATCGACGCCGACATCCACAAGGGCGGGCTGCTCCACGTCGCGACCAACCCCGCCCAGCGGCGCCGGCTCCGCGCCGAAGTGGCCGAGCTGCGCGGATGGGGGTACGGCGAGGCGGACATGCGCCTGCTCGCCCGTGACGAGCAGGCCGAGCGCGTGCAGGCCGCCGGCACGCTGGAGGCCGCGTACTCGCCGCACTGCGCCCGCATCCAGCCCGCCAAGCTGGCCGTCGGCCTGGCCGCCGCGGTCGCCCGGCTCGGCGTGGACCTCTACGAGGACACCACCGTGACCGAGCTGCGGCCCCGGCGCGACGGCCGGAAGGCCACGGCGGTCACCACGCGCGGCGCCGTCACCGCCGACTACGTCATCCGGGCCACCGAGGGCTTCACCGCCGGGCTGGCCGGCCAGCGCAGGCAGTGGCTTCCGATGAACAGCTCCATGATCGTCACAGAGCCGCTGCCCGCCGAGGTGTGGAAGCACCTCGGCTGGTCGGGCAACGAAACGGTCGGGGACGAGGCGCACGCCTACATCTACGCCCAGCGGACCGCCGACGACCGCATCGCCATCGGCGGCCGGGGCGTTCCCTACAGGTTCGGGTCGCGTACCGACACCCGGGGCGCCACCCAGCCGCAGACCGTCGCGCTGCTGTGGCGCATGCTGATCAAACTCTTCCCCGCGGCGGCCGACGCGCGGGTCCAGCACGCCTGGTGCGGGGTGCTCGGCGTGCCGCGCGACTGGTGCTCGACAGTGCACCTGGACCACGCCAGCGGGCTCGGCTGGGCGGGCGGCTACGTCGGCAGCGGCGTCACCACGACCAACCTGGCCGGCCGTACCCTGCGCGACCTGGTGCTGCGGCGGGAGACGGAGCTGACGGGACTGCCGTGGGTGGGGCGCCAGGTGCGGCAGTGGGAGCCGGAACCGCTGCGGTGGGCCGGCGTGCAGCTCATCTACGCCCTCTTCCGCGCCGCCGACCGTAACGAGAACGAGCGTGGCACCACCACCTCGGTCTATGCCCGCCTCGCCGACCTCATCTCCGGCCGCTGAACGGCCCTCCCCTGGCCCAGTCCCGAGCCCCCGACTCGGACCCTCAC
>NZ_SMKO01000308.1 GCF_004348685.1 Nonomuraea deserti
GGCCTGCCGCGGGCCGGGCCACGGCTGCTGCCGGTAGTGCGGCGGTGGATGGTGTCCGGGTGGTGGCGGCTGCTGCCCGCCTGGCGGGTAGCCCATGGTGACTCCTGTCGCGTGGCTTCGCGATCAGGGGCGCGGGTACGGTCAATTCGGCAACGCGGCGTCCCCCGATCGCTTGACGTGCACATGGCACTTTAGCCACATTCTTCACACAGTGAGCAATTCACACGGTGACCGAGAGGTCCTCCGGCGCCGGCTCCTTGCGGCGGGGCAGCAGCGCCAACGCCGCCACCAGGGCGAACGCCGACAGCACGGTCGAGCCGAGGAACGCCGCCCGATACCCCGAGACGAGCGCCTCCGGCGCGGCCGAGCCGCCCGAAACGGCGGCGGCGACGGTGACCAGCCCCGCGATGCCGACCGAGATGCCCACCTGCGTGGTCACGTTGAACAGCCCCGACACCATCCCCGACTCCGACGGCGACGCCTCCGACGTGGCGGCGACGGTGGCCGCGCCCACGAGGAGGCCGAACCCGAAGCCCGTCAGCACTTCGGGCCCCAGCAGGCCGAGCACGTAGTCGCCGCGGACGTCGATCCGCAGGTAGAGCGCCGCGCCCGACGTGATGAACACCAGGCCGGCGGCCGCCGTCGTGCGCAGGCCGTACCGGGTGAGCATGCGCCCGCCGAGGAACGACGCGGTCAGCGCGATCGTCACCGGGATGGCCACCGTCGCCAGCCCCGACTGGGTGGGGCTGTAGCCGAGGACGATCTGGGTGTAGAGGGCCAGCAGGAAGGCCACCGGCTGCATCGCCGCCGCGACCAGGAACATCACGGCGTTGCCCGCCCGGAGCGTACGCCTGCGGAAGACGTTCAGCGGGACGAGGGGGTTCGCCGAGCGCCGCTCGATGACGAGGAACGCGACGATGAGCACGATCGCCACGGCGCCGAGGCCGAGCGTCCTGGCCGAGGCCCAGCCGGCTTCCGTGGCGCCCGTCAGGGCGTAGATGAGCAGGCCGAGCCCGGCGGTGGAGGTGATGGCGCCGGCCAGGTCGAAGCCGCGTACGGGCTCCGCGGTGCGCACGGCGGGCAGCAGCACGATCGCCAGTCCGGCCACGGCCAGCCCGATCGGCGTGTTCACCAGGAACACCGATCGCCAGCCGAACCAGTCGGTGAGCAGCCCGCCGAGCACCGTGCCCACAGAGGCGCCCATGCCTCCGACCGCGCCCCACAGGCCCATCGCCTTGTTGAGCGCCGGGTCACCCTTGAACAGCTCCATCACCAGCGACATCCCTGCGGGCGCCACCAGCGCGCCGGCCAGGCCCTGCGCGGCGCGTACGGCGATCAGCACCCCACCCGACGAGGCCACGCCTCCGACCAGGGACACCAGCGCGAACAGCACCATCCCGGCGATGAAGATCCGCCGCCTGCCCACGTAGTCGGACAGCCGCCCGCCGAGCAGCAGCAGCCCGCCGAACACCAGCGCGTACGCCGTCGTCGTCCACGACAGGTCCTGCGCCGTCATGCCCAGCTCGCGCCCCATGGGCGGCATCGCGATGCTCACGATGGTCGAGTCGAGGATCAGCACGAACTGGGTGGTGGCCAGCAACGAGAATGCGGCCCATCTGTTCATCACGGCCAACTTCCTAAAGGATACGATCTGTAACAGTGGCCATGATGTGTGACTATGGACAGACCCGGAAGAAGGCACTTTCATGTCCCAGAGGAACACCGCTGTACCATCAGAGCTCAGGACGCTGGAGGACGCCGAGGCGATGATCGCGCACGGCGTCTGCCCGATCCCGCCGCGCGAGATCCTCGACAAGATCGCCGGCAAGTGGGCCATCCAGATCATCGTGGCGACCTCGCGCGGGCCGGTGCGCTTCACGGAGCTGGAGCGGCTCATCGAGGGCATCAGCCGGCGCATGCTCACCCTCACGCTGCGCAACCTGGAGCGCGACGGCCTGCTGGAGCGCACGATCTATCCGACGGTGCCGCCCAAGGTCGAATATCGGGCCACGCCCATGGCCCTGGAGCTGTACGAAGCCATGCTCACGCTCACCAACTGGTCACGCCGGCACAGCGCCTGCGTCGCCGCCTCCCGGGAGCGCTACGACGCCCGCCAGACCGGCTGACCGCGTCGCAGGGAGCTGACGAGCAGCGGCACCAGCAGCACCCCGATGAGGATCGGCGAGGCCATGTACCTGAAGTCCTGCGCCGAGATGTTGGCCATGACGGCCAGCTGCTGCCCGGCCACGACCGCGGCCACGCCCGCCGCGTACCGGTTGCGCAGCGCCCTGGCCGCCAGCCCGGCGGCCAGGTAGGACACATACGACCACAGCGCCCCTCGCCACAACAGCCAGTCGTACGCGGGAGACAGCGTCGCCGTCAGCCACGGCTCGGCCACCCGGTTGAGCTCCGTCGACAGCGGCCGCAGCGTGTACACCCACCGCCCGGGAAAGTCCGGCACCTTGCCGGGGCCCACGTAGGTGTCGGCGCTGGGCCGCAGCGAGAGCCGGTACGTCGCCCCGCCGGGGGCGTCCGCGTCCTGCACCGGCCGCCACGCGATGGCCGCCCGGCAGAGCCGGGCCCCCGCGATCACGCCGGGCGCGTCCACCAGGAGCCGCCGCCACAACCCCATCAGCTCACCGGCTCGGGCGTCGGCCCGCTGCCAGCTGAAGTCGTGCCGCCAGATCAGCGGGTTGATCGTGTAGCAGGTGCCGCCCTTCCGCCACCGCTCCAGCGGGGCGACCGACGCCATCAGCGCGAGGTCCCGCTCGCCGAACAGCTCGGGCCGGTCGCGGTAGGCCACCGCGAGATCGCCGAAGGCGGTGTGGTAGACGTACGTCCTGGACGGCGGCTCGATCCCGAACCGCGGGAACACCCCGTAGGCGAGCAGGAGCGGGAAGGCCGCGGCGCACACGCCGGTGAGCAGCAGGCGCACCCGCATGGCCCGCACGATCACCACCAGCACGACGACGGTGACGCCGGCGACGAGAAAGCCGTTCGCGCGGAAGAGCCCGAGCAGCGCCATCAGGGTGCCGAGCGCGGCCAGGGCGCGCCCGGTGACCGCGCGCCGGGCCGCGATCCGCGCGCACACCCCCGCGATCGCCACCGCGCAGATCGTGAACGGCACGTCTTTCCACAACGTCACCGTGAAGGCGCCGACGGGTGGTGCCAGCGGCATCAGCGCCGCCACCGCGGTCGTCGCCCGGCGCGGCGCGCCGAGCGCCTTGAGTGACTGCGCCAGGTAGGCCAGCGCCCCCGCCATCGCCGTCGTCTGCGCGAACGTGACCGCGCCCAGGTCGCCGGTCCAGGTGAAGCTCAGCCACAGCAGCGTGTCGTAGAGCACCGAGTGGTCGCTCACCCACGGCCCGGCGACGGTGTGGCTGAGGTAGAGGACCGAGTCGCGGCTGAACAGCCCTGGATAGAACGCCGCCCACCAGCAGCCCAGCACCCCCTGGACGGTCAGGAAGAGCGCGAGCCTCGGCATGCGGGTGTCGGTGTCGCTCCCCATGGTTCCCGTCTCGAGCAGCGGGAGAGCGGCTAGGGGTAGCTCTCCCCGGCGACCGGCCCCTTGCCCCGCAGCAGTGTCGGCACGGTGACCAGGTGGTAACCGCGCTTCTTGAGCTCCTTGACGATGCCCGGCAGGGCCTTCGCCGTGGCCGGGACCACGTCGTGGAGCAGAAGCACGCCGTCGCGCTTGGCCAGCCTCAGCACGGCCGCCTTGATCTTCTTCGCGTCACGCAGTTTCCAGTCGAGGGTCGTGCCCGTCCATAACACCTGTGCGAGGTCCGTCTGGGCGGCCAGCACCAGCACGCGGTCGTCGGTGTGCCCGTAGGGCGGGCGGAACAGCTTGGGCCGGTGCCCCGTGGCCTTCTCGATCGCGCTCTGGCCGAGCTTGAGCTCGTCGAGGATCCGGTCGTCGTGGTAGGACGGCAGCGAGACGTGGGCGTAGGTGTGGTTGCCGATCGCGTGCCCCTGCGCCAGCACCTGCCTGGCGATCTTCGGGCGCCTCTCCACCTGCTTGCCCACCAGGAAGAAGGTGGCCTTCGCGCCCGCCTTCCTGAGCGTCTTGAGCACGGTGGGCGTGGTCGCGCCCGGCCCGTCGTCGAACGTCAGCGCCAGGCACCTGACCCGTTTGCAGTCGACGGCCGCCTGAGCCGGGAGCGAGGTCGTGGAGGTCAGGGCCAGGGAGGCCGCGAGCAGGGATCGGATCACCACAGGAGACAGCCTAGAGCCATTGCCGCCCCCGGAAGTGCCGCCCGCACATCACTTTCCGGGCACTGTCCTCATACGAGCCGGGCACGCAGGAACAACGAGACGCCCTTGCGCGAGCCCACCGGCAGATACCTCTCCGCGCGGACGACCGCCGACAGGCCGGCGTTGATGAGGAACGGCGTCCTCTTCAGGTCGCTGCCCGCGGACCTGCGCCGGTGCCGCAGCACGAGCGGGCGCAGCAGGACGTTCCAGCTCCAGACCCGGTCGACGGTCAGCCCTGCCCTGCGCACCACGCTGATCAGGGACTCGCGGCCATAACGCCGTAGGTGGCCGACGGCGTGGTCGTGCGCCGACCACAGCGCCATGTCGCTCGGCACCGCGATCAGCGCGTGCCCGCCGGGCGCCAGCACCCTGGCGATCTCCTCGGTGACCAGGTGGTCCTCGCGGATGTGCTCCAGCACGTCGAACGCGGTCACCAGGCCCATGCTGCCCGACGCGAACGGCAGCGCCCTGGCGTCGGCGTGCACGGCCCTGAGCCCGCGTTCCCTGGCCAGTTCGACCGCCGTCTCGCTGTAGTCGGTCGCGGTGGCCTCCCAGCCGGCCTCGACCAGCACCCGGGTGTTGCCACCGCCGGCGGCGCCGATGTCCAGCGCCCGCATCAACGGGGTACGCTGCCGGCCGAGCTCGCGCAGCTGCCTGCGGAGGATGGCCCGGCGCTCGCGATACCACCAGTGGGTGTCCTCGAGCTCGATCAGGCGGCGGATCTCAGTCGTCTCCATCGTTTATTTCCTCGGGAAGACCCAGCGGTCCAGGGCCGTGAAGCGGATCAGGGTGAGCAGGCAGTACGTGGCGACGACCACGCCCACCTCGGCCAGCCGCCCGGAGCCCGGGGGCACCTTGAGCACGGCCACGGTGGTGAGGGCGTAATTCGACAGGAATAGCAGGAATGCTCGGAAATGCACGGTGGTGCGTTTCCGGAAGGTCCACCGGCGGTTGGCCTCAATGTTGATGATCCCCGTGAGCACGAGCGCGCCGAGATTCGTCATGGCCGGTGACCATATATCGCGCAGGGGGAGATATATCAGGGTGTACAGGATCACGGAAAAGACGCCTATCGCCGCGAACGACAGGAATTTCGCCAGGGTCACCGCCCGGGGCCGGGTGACCACCGCGTCCGGATGCGTGGGCCTCGGCTCGGACCGCCGCACCGCGACCGAGGCCCGGCCCGTCGACATCGACCAGGCGACCCTGGCCAGCCCTTTCAGATCGTCGACCGCGGTCTTCACCACGCGCACGCGCGAATCGGTGTCCTCGATCCAGTCGACCGGCACCTCGTGCACGCGCAGCCCGTTGTGCTCGGCCAGCAACAGCAGTTCGGTGTCGAAGAACCACGCGTCGTCCTTGACCTTGTCCATCAGCGGCCTGACCACGTCGGCCCTGGCCGCCTTGAAACCGCACTGGGCGTCGCTGAACCGGACGCCGAAACCGTACCTGAGCAGGGCGTTGTAGGCGCGCGAGACGACCTCGCGGCGCAGCGAACGGCGGGTGCGCGCGCTGTGCGCCAGCCGCGTGCCGATGGCGATCTCCGAATGCCCGCTGGCCACCGACGCCACCAGCGGGAACAGGGCGTCGAGGTCGGTGGACAGGTCGACGTCCATGTACGCCACGATGTCGGCGGGGCTGTCGCGCCAGGCCGCCCGCAGCGCCGCGCCCCTGCCCCTGATGTCGAGCCGGCGGGCGTGCACCAGGTCGAACTCCCCGGCCAGCGCGGTGGCGACCGCCCAGGTGCCGTCGGTGCTGCCGTTGTCCACGATCGTGATGCGCCACGGCAGCGGGAAACGTTCCTCGAGGAACCCGGCCAGCGTGCGCACGCAGCCCGGCAGGGCGCGCTCCTCGTTGAGCACGGGGATGACGATGTCCACCCACGCCAGCCGGTTGGCGGCGTCATCGGCAAGGCGGGGGCGCGGCTCCAGGGCGGCACGCGTGTCCATAGAATCCCCATCTGTAGCTCGTGGCCGTGGCTCCACGAAAATGGTGCTGGGGATGTCGAGCAGGACGGGCGCGGTTTCTCCTCATCGTTCCATGAAAGGGGATTATCTTTACCCTCAGAAGAGCTCGTAGACCGAGGAACTCCCGTTCCGGAAGCGCAACTGGGCGAATCCCTCCAGCTTCGAATTCCTGCCGGTGAAAAGCCACTTGACGCCATATTTCTGGGCGAGATGCCGCACGTTCTCCGCCGTCGGCCGCCGGAACACCGCGTCGTTCGCCGCCAGCCGCGCCGGATCGGCGAACGGCACGTCGAGGTAGGACGTCCTGAACAGCGGGGTCCGCGACAGCGTGCTCTCGGCGTACGCCCACCCCTCCACCAGCACCCGCCGCTCCGTGAACCCGGCCACCCAGTAGTGCCTGCTGTCGCACGCCGACTCCGTGACCGGGCGGCAGTGCAGGTCGGTGGCCACCACGTCGCCCGGCGACGAATGATCGCGCAGCCACCGGCCCGCCTCCATCGCCCCGTCGGGGATCTCCCGCCGCCGTTCGCCCTCCTCGGGGGTGACATGCGCGGCCACGTCGCGCGCCGACTCCGGCAGCGCGTACCCCGTGAGCAGCGCCACCACCGCCAGCCCGAACGCCCGCCGCCACAGCATCAGCGCCGCCGGCGCCGCGAGCATCGCGTACGGCACCGCCACCGCCGCCAGCACATCGCCCGCGACGTCGAGCGCCGAGGCCAGCAGGGCGGCACCCGTGCCCATCCCCACCAGGCAGGCCACGATCGGCCACGGCACCCGCCGCGCCGCCAGCACCCCGCACACGGCGGCGATCGACAGGTAGGGCCGCGCGCCTTCGAGGAAGTACAGCTGCGACAGCGACGGATGCCCGAACACCACGGCCGCGCCGACGCCCGCCGCCCCGATGCCCAGCAGCAACAGCATCGGCGGCTCCAGCGCCCGCCGCCCCAGCGCCGCCGCCCCGCCCCACACGCACGCCAGGCAGAACAGGTGCACGGCCGTCAGCACCACCAGCGGCCCCGCGGGCACGGACGCCAGCGCCGGCATCTCGCTGCCCGCCACCGAGCCCCAGAGCGAGCGCATCGTGGCGAACGGCGCGACCGTCGTGCCCTGGGCGCCGCGCCCGAACACCACGAACTGCGCGATCAGCAGGCACACCAGGGTGAGGCCCGCGGCCGCCGGCCACTCGGCGCGCACCCGCCGCTCCACCACCCCGCGCACGGCCCCCACAAGCAGCAGCCCCGCCAGCAGCAACGGCAGGAACGTGGCCTTCGAC
Source organism: Nonomuraea deserti (assembly GCF_004348685.1). Taxonomy (GTDB): domain Bacteria; phylum Actinomycetota; class Actinomycetes; order Streptosporangiales; family Streptosporangiaceae; genus Nonomuraea; species Nonomuraea deserti. The sequence continues at coordinate 7,495 of NZ_SMKO01000308.1, forward strand.
CCGGTCAGCGCGAGCAGCAGCACGGCGAGCGCCACCCAGCTCCGGCGCCCGCCGGCCAGCATCAGCACCACCGGCGCGAACAGCAGCGCCCCGAACGTCTGCGTGGGGCTCGCCCACGAGGTGAACATCGAGCGCGACGTGAAGCTCACGCCCTCCTGCAACGCCGGGCTGAACAGGAAGTACG
>NZ_SMKO01000309.1 GCF_004348685.1 Nonomuraea deserti
CCCGACCGCCCACTCGACCACCCGACCACCCGCCTACGCGGCCGCCCACCCGACCGCCCGACCACCCGCCTACGCGGCCGCCGTCTCGGCTGCCCGACCGGTCGCCCGTCCTGCCGCCGTCCCTGCCGTGGTGGTCGAGCAGCCAGGCCGCCTTGGCCGCCGAGAACATCGGGTCCAGCGGCAGGCCGCTGATCCTGCGGACCATGGGCGCCGCGCCCGAGGCGGCCAGCCGGGCGCACAGATCGGTGCCCCTGCGGTCCTGCCAGCTCACCAGCGGGCTCAGCGGCGCGCCCGACGCGCGGTCCCAGAGGATCAGCGACTCGCGCTGCACGCTCAGCCCCACGGCCGTCACCCGTCCGGGCGGCGCCCCTGCCAGGCAGGCCGACACCGCGTCGCGGACGCTGCGCCACAGCTCCTCGCCGTCCTGCTCCACCATGCCCGGCGCCGGATGCCGCTGCGCGAGCGGCGCGGAGGCCCGCGCCACCGTCTCGCCCGAGGCGTCCACGACGATCGCCTTGGTGGCGCTGGTGCCCTGGTCGACGCCCAGGACCAGCGGGTCAGCCGTCATGACCCGCACCTGCGAGGCCGCCGCCGTGCCCGGCGCCTCCGAGGTCGCCACCACTGTGGTCGCCACCTCCGAGGCCGGTGGTTCCGAGGTCGCCGCCTTCGAGGCCGCGGCCTCCGAGGTCGCCGCCTTCGACGCCGGTGGTTCCGAGACCGGTGTTTCCGAGGTCGCCGTGCCCGAGGCCCAGCACGTCCAGCGTCGAGCGGGCGATGCCCTCGGCGGTGAGCCCGAAGTGTTCCAGCAGGAACGCCGTCTCCCCGGTCGGCGCGAACGTACGGGGGCCGAGCAGCCGCATCGGCACCGGCCTGGTCTCCAGCACGACCTCCGCCACCGCCGCCCCGAGCCCGCCGGTGGGCACCGCCTCCTCGGCCGTGACGACCGCCCTGGTCTGCCGGGCGGCGGCGATGATCTCCTCGCGGTCGAGCGGGGAGATCGTCGACACGTTCACCACCCGGGCCTCCACCCCGCGCTCGGCGAGCAGCGCGGCGGCCTGGAGCGCGCGGCTGACCATCGTGCCGGTCGCCACGAGCGTCGCGTCCTCGCCGTCCCGCAGCCGCGCCGCCCGCCCGTAGGCGAAGGCGGGGCCGCCGGGCGGCGAGACGTCCGGCACGGGGAAGCGGCCGATCCGCAGGAACACCGGCCCCGTCGTCTCCGCCGCCCACCGGATCGCCGCGCTGGTCTGCGCGGGATCGGCGGGCACGACGACGGGCAGGTCGGCGATGGCCCGCAGCCACGACAGGTCCTCCGTCGAGTGGTGGGTGGGCCCGAGCGCCCCGTAGGCGAGCCCCGGGCTCATGCCGCACAGCTTGACGTTGGCCAGGCTGTAGGCGACGTCGGCCTTGATCTGCTCCAGCGCCCGCGCGGTCAGGAACGTCGCCGCCCCGCACACGAACGGCACCAGCCCCGCGTTGGCCAGCCCCGCGCCGATGCCCACCATGTCCTGCTCCGCGATGCCGACGTTGATCAGCCGGTCGGGGAACTCCTGGGCGAAGGCGGCCAGCTTGCTCGACCCCACCGAGTCGTTGCACACGGCCACGATCCGGCTGTCGGCGCGGGCCAGCCGCACCAGCTCCGCGGCGAAGGCGTCCCTGCAGTCGTGCGTCTCTTCGACGATCAACGCAGTTCCTCGAGCGCCATGCGGGTCTGCTCGGCGTCCGGCACCTTGTGATGCCACTCCACCCGGTCCTCCATGAACGACACCCCTCGCCCTTTCACGGTCCTCGCGATCACGCAGCGCGGCCTCGGCTCGGCGCGCGGCGCGGTCACGGCGTCCAGCAGCGCCAGATGGTCGTGCCCGTCGACCTCGGCGACCTCCCACCCGAACGCCCGCCACTTGTCCGCGAGCGGCTCCAGGTCGTTGGTGTCGCCGGTGCGCGCGCCCTGCTGCAGCCCGTTGCGGTCGATGACGGCCGTCAGCGACGACAACCCCCGGTGCGCCGCCGTCATGGCGGCCTCCCAGTTGCTGCCCTCCTGCAGCTCGCCGTCGCCGAGAACGACCACGGTCCTGGCCGGCGACCCGCGCAGGCGCAGGCCGACCGCCACACCGACGCCGACGGGCAGCCCGTGCCCGAGCGGGCCCGAGCTGGTCTCGACGCCCGGCACCGCCTTGCGGCTGGGATGGCCGTTGAGCGGCGACAACGGGGCCGCGAACGTGGCCAGCCGGTCCGCGGGGAAGAAGCCGCAGGTCGTGAGCGTGGTGTAGAGCGCGACCGAGCAGTGTCCCTTGCTCAGGATGAGGCGGTCGCGCTCGGGCCAGTCCGGCCTGGCCGGGTCGATGCGCAGCACGGCGCCGTACAGCGTGGTGAGGATGTCGGTCACGGACAGGTCGCCTCCGGTGTGCCCGAGGCCCGCCGCGTGGATCGTGCTGATCACCGTGCGCCGGATCCCGCCCGCCAGCGCGGCCAGCGCGGCGGCGGAGGCGGCCCGGTCGGCGTGCGCCAGCCGGTCGCGCAGCCGGCGCCATTCGCCGATCGCGTCGTGGTCGGGCAGCAGGAGGCCGCCGGCGGTCTGCGTGAGCGTCACGGCCCGCCCCCGTCTTCCGGCGCGGCCGGCCGGGCGTCGCTACGTCTCACGTGCGGTCCCTGTCCCGGTCGCCTCGCCTGCCGCCCCGGCCGTCTCACGTGCGGTCCCGGTCGCCTCGCCTGCCGCCCCGGCCGTCTCGCGTGCGGCTCCGAGCGCCGACCAGAGCAGCGCCTGGGCCCTGAGCGCGTCCTGCCGCTCCTGCGCGTCACGCAGCTCGTCGAGGTCGACGCGGTCGCACACCTGCTCCAGCATCCGGATCGTGGCGATGCTCTGCGACAGCGCACGCACCGGGTCCTCCCTGAAGGGGAACTGGTCGAGCAGGACCGGCGCGCTCCAGCCGATGCGCCGCACCGCCAGCAGGTATTCGATGGTCTCGAACAGGTGCACCGACGCCACCGGCAGGTCGTCGTCCCAGCCGCGCCAGTTGTCGTTCAGCTCCACCGACACCAGCCGCCCGCGCCGGTGCACGAGCTGCACCGCCTCGGCGGGCGTCTCGCCGGCGAGCAGGGAGTGGCCGAAGTCCATGACGATGCCGACGTTCGGCTGCCCGGCCTCCTCGATGGCCAGCAGGGTGCGGGCCGCGTCGGAGAGCGTGATGCGCACCCGCGGCTCCTTGGCCTTGTACTCGATCGCGAACTGCACGTCCGGGTGCGCCGAGGCCAGCTCGCGGATCGCGGACACCGTCAGATCCCACAACCGCGCGTAGTCGGCCTGTCCCGGCATGTCGAAGCCGTCCTGGCCGGGCCAGAACTTCACGTAGCCGGCCCCGAGCTCCCGCGCGACGGCGACCGCCTCGTGCACGCGTTCCACGGCGCGCTCGCGCACGGCGGGATCGGGGTTGGTGAACGCCCCCTTGACGAACTCCCGCGTGTACAGGTGCGGCGTGATCGCCCTGGCCCGCAGGCCGCGCTCGGCCAGCGCCGCCGCCAGCTCGGAGGTCTTGGAGACGCCGTCGGCGAACGGCACGTTAATGTCGAGGCACTCCAGCCCGTCCACGGACGCCGCCAGGTCGAGCATCTCGCTCATCGTCCTCGACGGCCCGTAGCCGTCGGTCGCGTACCTGTCGACGATCTGCCCGAACGCCCATATCCCGGCGCCGAACGTCAGCGCGCTCATGTCACACCCTCCTCTGCGCGAAGGCCCGCAGTTTGGCGAAGAAGTCCTCATGGATGAACCGTGCGTCGATCGAGTCGTACGTGCGGATCGGCCGGTTCGCGACGGAGAAGTCGTGCGAGCCGTCGTGGCGGAAGTTCGGCGCGGGCCGCTCCACCCAGGTCCCGCACGCCGGGTGCAGCATCAGCCCGATCGCGGGGGAGTCGCCCAGCACGCGGAACTCGATCGACCCGCCGTGCTGGCTCTCGTTCCATTCGACGAGCTGGCGCACGAGGTACTCGCCGATCTCGCCGTACGGCGCGACCTTCTCGTCCAGCTCGGCGTAGCCGACCGCCATCATCCGGTACGTCGGCGCGGGGATCTGCCAGACCCGCAGCGCCGACGAGAACACGATGTTGGCCGCCACGATGTCGTTGGACAGGTTGAACTCGGGGCGTCCCGGGTCACCCCCTCTGCCGTCGTAACCGCCGCCGCCGATCCAGATCACGGTCACGTCCCGTTCGGCGATGCGCGGCTCCAGGAGCAGGGCCGAGGCCATGTCGGTGAGCGGGCCGAGGAACGCCACGAAGAGCGGCTCGGCCACGTCGCGCATGGCCTCGGAGATGATCAGCTCGACGCCCGGCGTCATGACCGGGGTGCCGACGTCGGGCAGCGCGTACGGCACGCCGTCGGCCACCGGCACCTGGCCGTCGAGCTTCATCAGCCGCAGCAGCAGCTCGATCTCCTCCCGGCTTTCCTCCAGGCTCGACCGGGTGCGTCTGTTGCCGAAATGCGCGGGCACCAGACCTCGAATGTCGAGGCTCGGGGAGAGCAGGGCGTGCACGATCGCGAATTGGTCGTCCGCCTCATTTTTGGCGTCGGTGTTCACGATCACCCGGCGCCGGTGGGAAAAAGTCCTGACCGCCACGCAATCCTCCGCCTGAATATTTATTCAATAATGTATCTATATTCCGATATTAGGTTGTGATATTTGAGGTGTCAAGATCCCAGAGGATCACGGACAGCGCGTGCGGCGAGATGGTGTGGTCCTCGTGCGTGGCGTCCTCGAGGATGTCCCACCGCCCCTCCTCGGGCCGCCCGCCCGCGAGCAGCGCCACCCGGTCGCGCACCGGGGCGTGGTAGGCGCGGTGCCCGACCCCGTTGAAGCAGCAGTCGTCGAACCGGTTGAGAACCTGCAGCTGGCCGCGCCCCCGGCCGGTCGAGGCCAGCACGTACATGTCGAGGAAGTCGTCGGACTCGGCGGCGTAGAAGCCCGGCAGCGCCCCCTTGGTCTGCTCGAAGTCGCCGATCGTCGGGCTCGGCTTGGGCGAGGCCGGGCGCAGGAAGAACGGCAGCGACCCGGCCACCGGATAGCTGCGCGTCACCCGCGGGTCGAGCGCGGAATAGACCGTGGTCGTCCAGCCGCCGCCCGACAGGCCGACCATCTCCACGGAGGCCGGCCGGTACGTCGCCTGCGCGTAGTTCAGGGTCACCGTGAGCGGTTCGAGGAAGAACGTCAGCGTCGAGAACCCGGCCCTCTCCCACGGCGGGAGTTCCCGGTGCGAGGGGCCGGGCAGCAGTTTGTCCGGATCGTCCGGGTCGGCGATCTGCTGGGCGTTCCAGTGGTGGAACGGCATCGCGTACGTCATCACCCGGTAGCCCCGGTCCAGCAGCGCCTGGACGGTGCGGAGCATGGTGTCGAACGGCTCGCCGTGCCCGTTGTGGTAGAGAGCCAGCCGCCGGTTCCAGCCCTTGCGCGGCAGGAGGTCGTACACCTTGGCCGAGACGCGGTAGCGCAGCGGGACCGTCAGCCGGTCGATCCTGCGCACGCCGGTCAGCGAGGCGAAGTCGGGCGCGTCGACGCCTCGCTCCACCTCCGGCAGTGACGTGGGCAGGCCTGCGCCCTTCCAGATGTAGTCCGCCATGGCCTTGCGCCTGGCCGCGATGTCGGCGGCCGAGTGGATGCCGATCAGCGGCTCGATGTCCACGCCCGCCACGGCGTCGGGCAGCGTCCTGTACTCGGGGCCGAACCTGGCGGCGATCTCCTGGTTCACCGGCGCCACCGGGCGCGGCGGCTGCTTGGCCCCGAGCCCCGCCGTCTCCATCGCGGCGCGGGTCGCGGCCCGCGTCGTGGCCGCCGAGGCCGGCGCCGCCGCGCCCGCGACGACGGCCGCGCCGAGCCCGCCCAGGACCCCGCCCAGCACGCCGCGCCTGCTCGCCGTTCCGTCCATTCCGTCACCTTTGTTCATCACGTCGGCTCCTGCCGTCTCAGTGGTGGCCCGGCTGCGGATCCCAGCCGCCCAGGACGAATGACGGGTCGCTCCACTGCTCCGCCTCGGCGTCCGTGAGCTGGCGCGAACAGGGCAGCCGCTGCGAGGTGTCGATCGCGCGGCCGGACAGGTCGGTGCTGCCGTACTCCCAGAAGGACGTCTGCTGGGCCTGCGCGCAGTCGTTCGGGTCGATCTGCCAGCCGGCCGGGTCGATGTGGCCGTCCATCTCGGTGTCGATGTACACGACCTGGCTGTGCGTGAACCGCCACACCGCGCTGCGGCTCAGCGCCACCGAGCCGTCCGGCACGCCGGGCGCCCGCGTCAGCTTGGTCCTGACGAACACCGTGCCAGGCCGGGTCGCGTCGTTGCGGCTCTGCGAGATGTAGCCGCGGTCCGTCGACTCCAGCACCGTGTCCTGGATGAACACCGTGCCGGTGCCCCAGACGAAGTCGGTGTCGCCGCTGATGTGGCTGTCGGTCACGAAGCCCTTGCCCTGCAGGCGCAGCGTGTCCTGGAAGCTGCGCAGGTGCACGCGTTCGAGCGCGATGCGCTCGTTGTTGCCCCGGAACGCCTCGGCCTGCGAGCCGCCGTCCGGCGTCGTGTTGTGCAGGGTGACGTCGCTCATCCGGAAGTCGGACGCGTCCACCCCGAACGAGGCCCGCCAGCAGTTGTGCAGGTCGGACGTCTCCAGCACGCGGCGCGGGCACACATCCTCGGGGCCGCCGTCGCTCAGCGCCTTGTCGCCGTTGCGCAGGTCGTTGTTGGGATAGCGGATCACGGTGCGCTTCGCCCCCGCGCCCCGCACGGTGATGTGCGGGCGGTCCTCGCGGACGTAGACGATCTCGGTGTAGACGCCGGGCCGCACGTCGATCGTCACCGGAGTCGTGTTGCCGATCGGCACCGCGTCGATGGCGCCCTGCACGGTGCAGAAGTCGCCGGCTCCCTTGGCCGACACCGTCAGCCGGCCCGGCCTGGGCTCGCGCCCGGTCGTCGTGAACCGCCAGGCCCGCGGGTCCCGAACGCCGTCGAAGCCCGCGAACACGCCCTGGTCGACGGTGACGTAGTACTCCTGGCCGTACTCCAGCCGATGGTGCAGGTAGACGTCGGCCCGGCGGCCCTCGATCATGATCGATTCGTACGAGAAGTCGTGCGGCAGTCCCGTGTCGGAGACGGCGCTGCCGACGTTCTTCCTGTCGGTCTTGGCGGTGGCGGCCTCGACGCGGTCGGCGAGCGTCCCGTCGGCGCGGCGCACCTCGATCGCGCCGGTCGTGCCCAGCGCCGGCGGCTCGGGGAACGTGATGGTCAGGGGCGCGTCGACGCAGGTCCCGCCGCCTCGCCCGGGCACCGAGAAGCGCGGCTCGTCACCCGCCTCGGCCTGTGCGCTCGCCGGGCATAAGACGAGCGCCGCCGCGGTCGCGAGCACCGTGATGGTTGCCTTCACCTGCACCTCTCAAGCGAATGAATAGTTGGCTGTGAATAGATATGTATACGTCTCAACAGGTCCGGTCAAGGGCGAGAGGCCCGGTCCGTGTACGCGCATCCACGGCTTCCCCAGGGTCGAGCGGCCACCGAGGGGCGGTGAGGGAACACCCAGGGGGGCGCCGAGGGGGCGCCGAGTGGGCG
>NZ_SMKO01000030.1 GCF_004348685.1 Nonomuraea deserti
AGACAGGGCGAGACGGACATGGCGACGGTGGGCGTGGGGGACGCCGTGCGGCCCCGCAGGTCGCCGAGGCGCACGGCGACCAAGGTGCCGGCCGCGGCGAGGACGAGCGCGCCCGCGACGCTCCCGGCGACGATCCAGCCGGTCGCCCGTCTCCGCCCCGGCCGGGTGGGCGGATGGGCGGCCGTCGAGCGGTACGCCGCCTGTGCGCGGGAGGCGGCCGCCGCGCTGCCCTGCTGGAGGAGGCCTGGCTGCTCGTACGCGGGCCGCGGAGCCGGGGCGTGGCCGAGCAGGCGCATCAGGGCGTCGTTCGCGGCCGGCCGCCGGTCGGGGTCCTTGGCCAGGCAGTCCGTCACCAGGGCGCGCAGCGCGGGATCCCGGACGGCGCCGGCGTCCGGCTCGGTGTGCATGATTCGGTTGATCACGGCGGGCAGGCTGTCCTGCCCGAACGGCGGCTGCCCCGACGCGGCGTACAGCAGCGTGCACGCCCACGCGAACATGTCCGACTTCGGCCCCGGGCTCGACCCGGACAGCTGCTCGGGCGCCATGAACGCGGGCGTGCCGACCACGGCGCCGGTGAGCGTCGAGGTGAGGTCGAGCGCCTTGGCGATGCCGAAGTCGATCACCCGCGGGCCGTCGGAGGCCAGCACCACGTTCGACGGTTTGAAGTCGCGGTGCACGATGCCCGCCTGGTGGATCGCCACCAGGGCCGTGACGGTGCCGATGGCCAGCCGGTGCAGGGAGGCGCCCTCGCGCGGCCCCTGCGCGCGCACGACCTCGGCGAGCGTGGGGCCGTCGATGAACTCGCTCACGATGTACGGCCGGCCGCCGAACAAACCCGTCTCGATGACCTGGGCCGTGCAGAACGGCGCCACCCGCCGGGCCATCGCCACCTCGCGGACGAACCGCTCCGACGCCTCGCGGTCACCCGCCAGGTCGGCGCGCAGGAGCTTGAGCGCGACCCTAGTGCCGTCCGGCGCCGTGGCCAGGTAGACGATGCCCTGCCCGCCCTCGCCCAGGCGTCCGGTCACCGTGTACGCCCCCACGGACGCGGGATCCCCTGGCCTCGGAGCCGCGAGGTCCGGCATGTACTACCCCCACAATATGGCGTCTTTCCCGCCATTCTGGTGGGTTTCGCGGCTCCCCGTCACCCGTTCACGGGAGCACCTCAACGGACGCCCGAGACGGCGTCCACGATCGCCTCCGGGGCTTCGAGCGGCACCTGGCGGCCGACGGCCGGCAGGCGTACGAGCTCGGCCGCCAGGTCCCGCGCGAGCCGCTCCTGGCAGGCGTCCCGCTCACCCGTGCTGATCACGGTGACCGCCACGCCGGGGACCGGCTTCTCCTGCCTGAGCCGGTGCAGGTCGGCCGCCATGTCGCGGCGGGCCAGCCACTCCCCCACGACGGCGGCCGGCACCTTGCCCATGCTGTAGACGCCCGCGGGGTCGGAGCAGCCCGCGAACAGCCGGTGCGCCGGGGGGCCGATCAGGCGGGCCAGCGCGGTCGCCCCCCACGTGCCGCCCAGAGCGGGCAGCCACCGGCCCGCGGACCTGGCCAGCGCGAGCGGCCGCCGCTCCCTGGCGCAGGCCGGGGCCACCAGGACGAGCCCCGCCACGCAGAGCGGGTGCAGCCTGGCGAACGCCTCCGCGTGCCAGCACGCCACGCCGTGGGCGACGACCGTCACCCGCTCGGGGTGAGCCGGGGCCAGCGCGGCCAGCCTGGCGACCTCGGCGTACAGGGTGGGCGGGGCCGGTGAGCGAGGGCTGAGGCCGAGCCCCGGGCGGTCGAAGCGGATGACGCGGTGGCGCCTCACGAGCTCCGCGGCCACCGCGTCCCAGTGGAACCAGGCGCCCGCGGCGCCCGCCGTGATGAGCACCGCGGGCCCGGTCCCCTGCTCGACCACGTGGGGCGGCCCGTACCCGTCCACCGCTCCGAAGTCCGGCCTCCTGCCGGGCGCCCTCATGCCGGGTGGCGCGCCCGCCACCGCGCCGAGGGCGACGCCGGGGCCCGCGTTCAGCGCCATGCCGGGGCCCGCGGCCAGCACCTCGCCGAGGTCCCCGTCCGACGGCACGCGGGCCGCGATGCCGGGTGCTGGGCTCGGGGCGGCGTGCGTTCGGGCCGTCGCGGGCCGTCCTTCGCGGGCCCGCGTGACGGGGGCGGGTATCAGGTCGGGGACCGGCGCCTGGTGGTCGTCCGACACGAGCAGGTGCAGGGCCGCGTACACGAGCCAGACCGCGAACATCGCCAGCTGGGCCCGGTGCGCGATCCCCACGCCCTGCCCGGCCGCGAGCGCGCCCACCGTGAGCAGCGTGGCGGCCACGCTGAGCCAGGTGAGCAGCCACGACACCCACGACCGCCACCGCGCGCCGAGCAGCACCATCGCCGCCAGCCCGAAGACCGTGGAGAGCGCCGCCGCCAGTGAGTGCACCCGGTGCGACCAGGACGGCTCCCGCAGCCCGCAGGCCGGGTCGCTCAGCGCCGCGCAGTCGAGGGGGAACACTCCTGAGGCGAAGGTGAACAGCCCGAACGCGGCCACCGCCAGCCAGCCCGGCCACTCGCGCGCAGCCCTCGGCAGGAGCAGCACGCCGGACACGCACGCCAGTCCGGCCAGCCCGTCGCTGACCCGGAACAGGCGTGTCCACGGCTGGTCGCGGGCGGCCAGCTCGCTGACGTACCCGTGGGCCCTGTCGACCGCCGGCGTGGTGAACTGGCCGGTGATCCACGCGCTGCCCAGCACCGCCGCCACGATGAGCGCGGATGCCGCGAGCACCACCAATCTTCGCTCCACGTGAACATTAGATCACTGTGGGTGATAATCCCTCAGAAGGGCCCCCGTCAGAGGCCGGGCGCACCCCAGACGGGGAACCACCTGCTGAGGTCCTTCTCCAGCGGCAGCTCACCCTCCAGCACACCTCTGGCCTGGAGTTCGAGCGCGTTGTCGCGCCGCTGCCCGGGCAGCGGCGCGAACGGGTAGAACGTGCCCCGCTTGTACAGGTAGACGACCGCCAGCCGGCGCCCGTCGTCCGGGGCGGCGAACGACACCAGCGAGCACAACAACGAGGGCCCGAACCCGGCCGACTCCAGCGACGAGTTGACCGCGTGCAGCTCGGTGACCAGGTCGCTGAGCGCGTCGGGCGCGCGGCGCACCAGCAGCCAGGTGTAGCCGTAACCGTCGTCGGACTCCTCGACGCGCTCGCCCAGCAGTGCCTTGACGTCGCGTTCGAGCGTGGCGAACGCGCCTCCCTCAGCGGCCCTGAACGCCACCGAGCCGAGGCCCGTGGGCGTGAGCCCGGTCGCGGCCTGCAGCGTCACGGCCGCGGACGGCAGCGCGAACAGCGCGTCGAGATTGGGCTTGACCGGCTTCGACCGGCCGAGCAGCGCATCGAGCCAGCCCATGCGGGTTCAGCCCCTTCCGAGCTGCTGGGAGATGTTCGTCAGCTGCTCCAGGCGCCGCTCGAGCCGCGGGTGCGTGGAGAACAGGTTCGCGAGCGTCTCACCGGGGGCCAGCGCCGGGGCGAAGTAGAAGGCGTTGAACGGCTCGGCCTCGCGCAGGTCGCGGGTGGGGATCCTGGCCATGTCTCCGGTGATCTTGACCAGCGCGCTGGCCAGGGCCGACGGCCTCTGGGTGAGGAGCGCGCCCGCGCGGTCGGCGGCCAGCTCCCGGTAGCGCGACAGGGCGCGGGTGAGCAGGAAGCTGATGGCGTACACGATGACGGAGACCAGAACGATGATCAGCCCGATCGGCACGCCGCCCTGGCCGCCGTTGCGGCGGCCGCCGAGCCCGGTGTAGAGGGCGAACCTGGTCATGAGGCCCGCCACGATGCCGAGGAACGAGGCGATCGTCATGACGGCCACGTCGCGGTGCGCGACGTGGGAGAGCTCGTGCGCGAGCACGCCTTCGAGTTCCTGCGGCTCGAGTCGCCGCAGGATGCCCGTCGTCACGCAGACGACGGCGTTCTTCTGGTTGCGGCCGGTGGCGAACGCGTTGGGGACGTCGGACTCCGCGATCGCCACCCGCGGTTTGGGCATGTCGGCCAGGGCGCACAGCCGGTCGATCAGGCCGTGCAACTCGGGGGCCTCCTGCGGCGAGACCTCCCGCCCTCCCATCGCGAACAGCGCGATGCGGTCGGACAGGAAATACTGCACGACCAGCAGACCCCCTGCCAGCACCAGCACGGTCAGCGCCCGCACGCCCAAGGCGATCAGGACGCCGACGAACACCACGTAGAGCAGCCCGAGCAGGAACATCGTCACGACCATGCGGCTGGTCAGGCCGCGGTCGGACGCGAACCGCGTGCGCACGGGCTCAGCCCGGGATGAGGCCTTGGTCGCCCAGCATCTCCCGGACCTCCTCGATCGAGGCGTCCGCGGGGGGAAGGATCAGCTCTGACGGCTCAAGGCTGTCGTCGGGGAGCGCCTTGCCCACGTGGCGCACCTTGTCGAGCAGTGCGTGCAGCTTGACGCGGAAGGACTTCTCGTCGCCCGCGTCGATGGCCGCCTCCAGCTCGGTGTCGAGCTCGTTGAGGACCGAGATGTCGTCGGCGGAGATCTCCACCTGGCCCTCGCCCATGATCCTGACAATCATGCGCCCTCCCCTGGCTGCCGCAGCTGCTGGGTCTGGCCGGGCTGCTGCTGGGCCTGCTGCGGGGCCTGCTGGGGCTGCTGCTGCGGCTGGCCCTGCTCGATGGCGCCCTGCGGCGCCGGGCCCTGGCCCAGCTCGGACTTCATCCTGGCCAGCTCCAGCTCGACGTCCATGCCGCCGCCCATGCGGTCGAGCTCGGCCTGGATGTCGTCGGCCTTGGTGCCGCTGTAGTCGTCGAGCGCGCCGCTGGCCAGCAGCTCGTCGATGGCGCCCGCGCGGGCCTGCATCGAGGCCGTCTTGTCCTCGGCGCGCTGGATCGCCAGGCCGACGTCGCCCATCTCCTCGGAGATGCCGGAGAACGCCTCGTTGATGCGCGTCTGCGCCTCGGCGGCGGTGTAGGTGGCCTTGATCGTCTCCTTCTTCGTGCGGAAGGAGTCGACCTTGGACTGCAGCCGCTGGGAAGCCGTGGTCAGCTTCTCCTCCTCGGCCTGCAGGTTGTCGTGCTGCACCTTCAGGTCGGCCATCTGCGTCTGCAGATTGGACCTGCGCTGCAGCGCCTCGCGGGCGAGGTCTTCGCGCCCCACGGACAGCGCCTTGCGGCCCTGCTCCTCGTAACGCTGGGCCTGCTTCTCCAGGCCGGTGATCTGCAGCTCCACCCTCTTGCGTGACGTGGCGACGTCGGCCACGCCCCTGCGCACCTTCTGCAGCAACTCCAGCTGCCGCTGATAGGAGTAGTCGAGGGTCTCGCGCGGATCCTCCATCTTGTCCAAAGCCCTGTTGGCCTTGGACTTGAAGATCATCGAAAGTCTCTTCATCACGCTCATGCGCGTCGGCCGTCCCCTTCTAGGTCGTGCTGGTGTTCCCAATGCAGCGCAGCCGCCTTGGGATTACCCTACGCATAACGCGCGAGGGCGTCACTAAGTTGCAGTCCAGGTAGGGTTGACGTCGTGTTGCGACGCCGTTCCCAAACCTCCGTGGACGATACCCCCGCCCCCACTGACGATCCTAAGCCCCAGGGCAAAGGTCGTCCCACACCCAAGCGCCGGGATGCCGAAGGCAAACGGCGTCAGCCGGTCTCCGCGCCCAAAGACCGCAAAGAGGCCTATCGGCAGATGCGGTCCAAGCAGGCCGCCGAGCGTGAAAAGGCCCGCAGGGGCATGCTCGCCGGTGACGAGCGTTATTTCCCAGCGAGAGACAAGGGCCCCGCGCGCAAGTTCGCGCGCGACTGGGTCGACTCCCGCCGCCTGCCGAGCCAGTATTTTCTGCCGTTCTCGCTACTGATCCTGCTGGCGACGTGGATTCCCTGGCCCATGGAGATCCGCGCGCAGGTGCTCAACCTCGTCATCGCGGTCGGCTGGCCGATCATGATGATCGGCGTGCTGTTCACCTCCATCTATGTCGCCTGGAAGGTGAAGCGGCAGGTGGCGGAGAAGATGCCCGACGAGAGCCTCAGGGGCGTGGGCTTCTACGCGGCCATGCGGGCGCTGCAGATCCGCAAGCTGCGGTTCCCCCCGCCGCAGGTTCTGCCGGGCGGCAAGCCGGTACCACCCAAGCGATAACCAAGTTTTCCCGATTTTCGGGGAGATTCCGACAAATCGGGAAAATTATGGGTTGCCGTACTCGACGTTGTCCCAGCGCAGCACGCCTCCTCTGACCGCGGGCCGCCGGCCGTCGATCGCCTCGCCCTGCTCCAGGGCGTCGGCGACGGCCCGCATCAGCGCGTAGTAGGACGGCAGCCTGGGCCCCATGCCGGAGACCGTGTCGTCCCACCCGACGGTGCCCTCCACGGAATCGACCACGGCGTACACGCCGTCCCCGCTGTTGCGCTCCTCGAAGAGGACGAACGGGATCATGCGGCCGTTCCAGTCCTCGATCGCCGGATCGGAGCCCAGGTCGGTGCGGTTCCAGGAGCACTCCGACCGCCAGGCGTCCCTGATCTGGCGGATGCCGAGGATGGGGGCGCCGTCCCACCAGAACCCGAAACCGAACGCCCGCGCTCCTCGCGAGCCGTTGTGGCGCAGGAGCGAGGCGCGCAGGTCGTCGGGGAAGTCCACACCCATCTGGGCTTCGGCGATCGCGATCGTGCGGGCCCTGCCGGGCGCCCCGAGCGTCTTGTAGGTGCGCGGCGCGTTCGCCTCCAGCCACCGCTCGATCCGCCGCCACTGGCGGTCCACGGCCCGCTTGACCTTCGGATCGATCGGCCGCACCCGCACCCGGCGCGGCTCGGGCGCGCAGTCGGGGTCGGCAACCGGCGCCGGCGGGCCGGTCGGGGACGGCGTGGGGAACGCCGTGACGGCGGGACCGGTGGGGAGCGGTGTCGCGGGTTGAGCGTCGTCCCCGGACATCAGCGCGGCGGTGAGGGCGTCCTGTTCGGCCTGGTACGCCCGCGCCCGGGCCGAGGCCGCCTCATGCGCCCTCGTGGGGACCAGCGCGGCCACCAGGGTGACCGCCACGATCGCCGCGATGCCGGCCCACACCAGGCCCATCCCGGCCTTTCCCACCGGCGGCTGCGGCGGGGGCGGGGATGGTGTCTCCGGCATGCGGGCGCGGCGGCGCAGCCGGACCACGATGGCGGTCACGACGGCGGCCGTCAGCGCCAGCCGTACGAGCTTCAGCACGTCGCGCACCCTATCCCGAAACGGATCACGCCACGCGCCGGGATTAAGGTCGAGTGCATGGAATTCCGACACCTCGGTCGCAGCGGCCTCATGGTCAGCGAGATCAGCTACGGCAACTGGCTCACCCACGGCTCCCAGGTAGAGGAGGACGCCGCCAAGCAGTGCGTGCAGGCGGCACTCGACGAGGGCATCACGACGTTCGACACGGCCGACGTGTACGCGGCGACGAAGGCCGAGGAGGTGCTCGGCAGGGCGCTCAAGGACGTACGCAGGGAGTCGTTGGAGATCTTCACCAAGGTCTACTGGCCGACCGGACCCGGCAGGAACGACCGCGGCCTGTCGCGCAAGCACCTCACCGAGTCGATCCACGCTTCGCTGCGGCGCCTGCAGACCGACTACGTCGACCTCTACCAGGCCCACCGCTTCGACTACGAGACCCCGCTCGAGGAGACGCTCAAGACCTTTGACGACCTCGTACGCCAGGGCAAGGTCCTCTACATCGGCGTCAGCGAGTGGACGGCCGAGCAGATCGCCCAGGCCCTCAAGATCGCTGACGAGATGGGCTTCGACCGGATCGTGTCGAGCCAGCCCCAATACTCCATGTTGTGGCGGGTCATCGAGTCCGAGGTCGTGCCGCTGAGCGAGAAGGAGGGCATCGGCCAGATCGTCTGGTCGCCGATCGCCCAGGGCGTGCTCACCGGGAAATACCTCCCGGGCGGGCAGCCCCCGGAGGGCTCGCGGGCGACCGACAAGAGCGGCGGCAGCAACATGATCGCCCGGTGGATGAGGGACGACGTGCTGACCCGCGTACAGGAGCTCAAGCCCATCGCCGCGGACCTGGGGCTCAGCATGGCGCAGCTGGCCATCGCCTGGGTCCTGCAGAACCCGAACGTCTCCAGCGCCATCATCGGCGCCAGCCGCCCCGAGCAGGTGCGTGACAACGTGCGGGCGTCGGGCGTCAAGCTGGATGCGGACGTGCTGCGGCGGATCGACGACGTGCTCGGCCCCATCGTCGAGCGCGACCCCTCGAAGACCGAGAGCCCT
The DNA here is from genome assembly GCF_004348685.1 of Nonomuraea deserti. Lineage (GTDB taxonomy): Bacteria > Actinomycetota > Actinomycetes > Streptosporangiales > Streptosporangiaceae > Nonomuraea > Nonomuraea deserti. The sequence continues at coordinate 8,242 of NZ_SMKO01000030.1, forward strand.
CGCACCCGCCCGTAACCACAGAAACAGCAAAAACCCCTTGAGCCACGAATGCGCTCAAGGGGTTTTTGTCGTTTCTGTCATTCACTCCGGACGCAATGACATTCCCGCGTATTCGACGCGGTCCTCCTCGAGCAGGGCCACCTGCTCCACCCCGGATTCGAGCAGGTCACGCCAGTTCTCGCCGAGCCACGACTCCGCGTCCGCCTGGCTCGGAAAAACCTCTCGCGGCAAAGGACGATTTGTTACCTCACCACCATTTGCGTTTTCATAACGCCAACGCCATGTCATGCCATACGCTCCTTTTCCGCGGGTTCGCCGGCGCACCCTCCGCAGGCACTGGAACCCTACTCCCGAGCTTGGAGGTCCATCGATGCTGCGCGCGTTTCGTGTTGCGGCCGGAGTCGCCCTCGGGGCGGCCACCTTAGTCTCCCTCCCCTGCTCCGCCCTCGCCGCACCGCCCGTCTCCCCCGGAGACCCCGTGCCGGGCGCCGCCGACCCCGGCGCCGCGCGCGGATGGAGCGTCTGGCAGAGCGACGGCACCGCCTGGCTGGCGGCCGCGCCCGGCGACTCGCCGCCGGACGGCTCCGTCATCGGCTGGCGCTTCTCGGTCGCGCCGGACGGGACGGCGGGCGAGCCCCCCGGCGGGGAGCTGCCCTCTTTCCAGGCCGTGTGCGGCAAGGACACCGCCGCGTCCGGGCACAAGCGCGTGGTCCTGGCGGTGGACTTCGGCGAGGCCCGCTCCGACGCCTACCCCGGCGAACGGCCGCCCGCCGAACCGGCGGCCACGTGCGTCGCGGGCGCCGAGTCCGCCACCACCGCCCGGCTCCTCGCCTCCGTGGCCAGGGTCCGGGTGAACACGGGCGGTGACGTCGTCGCGGTCGACGACTATCCGGGCAGGGAGAAGGGCGGCTCGGCGCTCGGCACCGCCGCCCCTGCCGCCGCCTCCGAGGGCGGGGTGCCGGTCACGTTGATCGCGGGTGGGGCGGGCGTGCTGGCCCTGCTCGGAGGCGGCGCCCTGGTGGCCACCCGCCGCCGCACCACGGTGAAGACCGGCCGCTGACCCCGCCGACTCGACCACCGCCCTTGCGCCCTGGCACCCCGCCCTGGCACCGCGCCCCGGCACCGTGCCCTGGCACCGTGCCCTGGCACCGTGCCCTGGCACCGTGCCCTGGCACCGCGCCCCAGGGGCTGGCCCGCCGGCCGCATTCCAGGTCGCGGCGGGTGGATCCGGACGAAGCGGGCACGTGGGTGTCGCGCCGCCGGTGGCGGGAGCGCGGCCCTCACCGGGTGGACGCCCCCGTGGCGGCGAAGGTCGCGCACCCGGGCGGGCGGGATCGCATGCGACTTTGTACGCTCGGCGCGGTGAAGCTCCTCATCAACGGCACAGCGGGCGGCGCCGGCTGGCCCGAGCCCGGCTGCGGGTGCGCCTCGTGTGCCGGGTTGCCTGTCGGCCATCGCCGCCCGTTCGAGCTGGTCGTGGACGGCGTGGTCCGCTACCCCTTCACCGGCCCGCCCGACGGCTACCGGCCCCTCGCGGGCGGTCTGGGGCTGGCGGGCCCCGACGGCTCGGCGCTCCTCCACCTGCCGGCGGGACGAACGCCCCCGGCGGACGGGCCCGCGCGCTACGACGTCGTGCTGGTCGACCTGCTGGACCGGCCGGAGCGGCTCGGCGAGCTGCGGCGCGCGGGGCTGGCCGACGAGGCGACCCTGGTGGTGGCCGTCGGGCTCGATCACCGGGTTCGGTCGGAGGAGGAACTGGCCAGGCGCCTGCGGCTGTGGGGAGCGATCGCCGTCCCTGACGGCACCGAACTGGCGTGCCGTCCGTCGAGCGGCCCGCGAAGCGACCCCGCGAACCCTCAGCCGAGCGGCTCCGCGGACAGGCGGGCGTGCTGCTCCGTGCCTGAGCGGGCGAACGGCTCCGCAGACGAGCAGGCGAGCACCTCCGCCGGCAAGCGGGCGAGCGGCTCCGTACCTGAACGGGCGAGCGGCCGGATGGGCCAGCCGCGGCGGACGTTGTTGCTGGGCGGGTCACGGTCGGGCAAGTCGGCGGAGGCGGAGCTGCGGCTGGCGGCGGAGCCGTACGTCACCTATGTCGCCACCGGCCCGGTCGGCGGAGAAGACGGCGAGTGGGCGGAACGGGTGCGGGCGCACCGGGCGCGGCGACCCGCGCACTGGGCCACCGCCGAGACCACCGACCTGGCCACGGCCATCAGGCGCGCCACCACACCGCTGCTGATCGACGGGCTGGGGACCTGGGTGGCGGCGGTCTTCGACGAGCACGGAGCCTGGGAGGGCGACCGCGTGCCGGTGATCGCGCGCTGCGACGACCTCGTGGCGGCGTGGCGGCAGGCCCCGGAACGGATCGTGGCGGTGTCCGACGAGGTGGGGCTGGGCGTGGTGCCCGCCACGGCCGCCGGGCGGGCCTTCAGGGACGTGCTGGGGCGGTTGAACGAGCGCCTGGCCGCCGAGTCCGAGCATGTGGCCCTGGTGGTCGCCGGGCGGCCGCTGGAGCTCTGACGGCGACATGGACGCCGTCACGGGCGGGACCACCGACACGGAGGGCGGGTGGAACGACCGACACGGGCCCCACGCGAACGTATCGGGGAACACCGGCGTGAGCGCCTGCGAGGGCGAGCGGCATCAGAGGCGTCAGGAGGAAGCGTCGTCAACAAGAAGGGACGGTGTCAGAGGGGGGTGCCAGGCGGGAGATGCCGGAGGCGGGGTCAGGGGCGTGCGGCGCGGGCGTACCAGCGGCCGTCCACGCGGTCCACGTGCAGGGAGCGGCCGAAGCAGTCGGAGAGGTTGGCGGGGGTGAGCACGTCGTCCGCCGGGCCGACCGCGAGCACTCCGGCGTCGCGCATCAGCATCGCGTGGGTGGTCGTCGCGGGCACCTCCTCCAGGTGGTGCGTCACCGTCACGGTGGTGAGCACGGGCCTGGTGGTGGCGAGGTCCTCGACGGCGGTGATGAGGTCTTCCCTGGCGGGCAGGTCGAGCCCCGCGAACGGCTCGTCGAGCAGCAGCACCGCCGGGTCGGCCATGAGCGCCCTGGCCACCCGGATCCTCGCCCGCTCCCCCTGCGAGCACACGCGGAACGGCCGCTCCGCCAGCTCCTTGCAGCCCAGGTCCGCGAGCAACCGGTGGGCCCGGTCACGCTCGACCTCGCCGTACTTGTCCCACAGCGGGACGCTCGTCCCTGTGTGACCGGTGAGCACCACGGTGTGCGCGGTCGCGCCCTCCTGCTCCATCAGCTCCTCGTCGATCAGCCGCTGGCTGGAGGCGACCAGGCCGATGTGACGGCGCAGCTCTCGCACGTCGACCCGGCCGAGCGGGTGGCCGAGCACCTTGACCGTGCCCTCGCTGGGATGCCGTACGGCGCCGGCCAGCGAGAGGAGCGTCGTCTTGCCCGCGCCGTTGGGGCCGAGCACGGCCCAGTGGTCGCCGTAGCCGACCTGCCAGTCGATGCCGTCGAGCAGCGCCTTGCCGACAACGCGGACGCCTACGCCTTCGAGTTCAAGCACGTGCATCCCGACAGACTAGTGGGCACCGGGATCGTCCGTTACCGATGTGAAATACGAACGCGTACTGGCGCCACGGTCTCGGCCAGGCACGAGGAGAGGGCGGCGGTCGGGTGAGCAGGTTTGTCAGGGTTCGGCTACTCGCGGACGGCTGGCGGTTCTCGACCGGCACGCTGACCGTCTTCCCCGTGCGCGTGGAGCGGGTGGACCGGGAGGTCGCAGGGCGGGCGATGGTGCTGGCGCCGGCTGTCGGGCTGGTGCTCGGGCTCGTCGCCGGGCTGCCGTTGCCGCTGGTCCCGCTGCTGCACGGGCCGCCGCTGCTCGGGGCGGCGCTGGCGGCGGGGTCGCTGGCCGTACTGACCCGGGGGTTGCACCTGGACGGGCTCGCCGATCTCGCCGACGGGCTGGGCAGCGGCAGGCCGGCGGCTCAGGCGCTCGACGTCATGAAAAAGTCGGATATAGGGCCGTTCGGGGTAGTGGCGCTGGTGTTCACGCTGCTCATCCAGGTGGTCGCGGCCGCCGACGCCGGCTACGCGGCCCTCGTGACCGCCTGCGCGACGGGACGGCTGGCGCTGGTGTGGGCCTGCCGGGAGGGCGTGCCCGCCGCCCGGCCCGGCGGGCTCGGCGCGATGGTCGCGGGCACGGTACGCCCGCTCGTCCCGTGGCTCGTCACCGTGGCCGCGCTGCTCGCCGCCGCCGCGCTCGGCCTGGCGGCTCCCTCCCTCGGGCCGCTCTCCGGCGACGCCCTCACCGCCGCCGAATTCTGGGCGCCAGGCGCAGGACAGGCGGCGGGCGCGGGTGTGTTGCCGGTCGGCCTGCTCGCCGGGCTCGGCGCCGCCCTGCTGCTGCTCCGGCACGCCAGGCGGCGACTCGGCGGGATCACCGGCGACGTGCTCGGCGCCCTCGTGGAGACCGCTACAGCCACGACGCTGGTGGTGTGCGCGCTACTCGGCTGAGTCGTGCTGTGCGCTGCTCGGCGAGGTCTGCGGCTCGGCGGCGGCGGGCGGCGTGCGGCCCGCCTGCTCCTGGCGTACCGGGAAGAAGCGGAGCAGTGCCGCGCCGGCCAGTGCCAGCACGACCCAGCCGACCAGGCCGGTCAGCCCGACCAGGAGTTCGTTGGGGGGCGCGGCGGCGTCGCCGAGCAGCAGGACGGGCGGGACGACCGCGTTGAGCGAGCCATGGGCCACGACCGCGGGCCACACGCTGCCCGTGCGCAGCCGCAGCCAGCCGATCAGCACCCCGGCCAGCACGCAGAAGCCGATGAAGACCAGCGCCGCCCACGAGCCCAGGCTGGGGTAGTTGTAGCCGAGCAGGGTGAGCGGGGCGTGCCAGACGCCCCAGATCGCGCCGGAGAGCAGCAGGCCGGCGAGCATGCCGTTCGCGGAGGTGAGGCGGGGCAGCAGCCAGCCGCGCCAGCCCCACTCCTCCCCCAGCGCGGGGATCGCGTTGAGCAGGGGGCCGGCGACGATCGCCACCACGATCTGCAGCGCCGCGACCGTGCCGAGGTCGCCGGGGATCTCCATGCCGCGGGCCTGCAGGGCCGCCCTGAGCAGGCTGAGCCGGTCGAGGTCGAGCGCGACCAGTCCGACGGCGGCGCTGAGCCCCATCGCGAGGAACGCCAGCAGGGGCACCCCGAGCCAGGCGGCCAGCACGATCAGCCCGGTGCGCTTCCCGCGCTCGCCGAGCGTGAGCCCGGTCCGGCGGGCCCAGTCCTTGGCGGGCGCGCGCGTGACGGCCCACACGCCGAGCACCGCCGCGGTGGGCGTGAACATCATGACCGAGGCCAGCAGGGGCAGCAGCGGCGAGCCGAGCCCTCCGCCGAGCCACAGGGGCAGCGCGGCCGCCCAGGACAGCCCGAAGGCGAGGACGACGAAGATGGGGAGAGGTCTGTTCATTGCTCCACTCGCTCGGCGATGAGGGCGTTGATGAGGGATGCGCCGCGTGCGGCGTCGTCGATGCTGATCGCGAGCTGACCGCCGGAACGGTACCTGATGATCAGGCAATCCCCGCCGCGCAACATGATGGTGGCGCTGCCGGGGAGCCCGCGGAAGCCCCAGCCGCCGACCTGGCTCGGATGGCGGGTCTCCGACAGCGCCAGGTCGATCTTCGGCAGCCGGATCCTGCGCACCGGCCAGCCGAACGGCCCGAACCCGATCGCCACCCCGTCGCCGCTCACCCTGACGGAGACCGAGGCGGACAGCAGCCCCAGGACGAGCACGAGGACGAGCACGGGCAGCGTGACGCCCGGGACGGCGCCCGTTCCGGACCCGATGAAACGCAGCACGATCAGCACGCACACGCCGGCGCCCGCGGCCGCGGCTCCCGCGGCCAGCCACGGGTTGGTGACGCGGCTGACCCAGACCGTGCGCTCTCCCTCCTTGAGCCGCAACAGCGGCGGGCGCGCGTCGGCGGAAGGCGGCTGGTCGGGCTCACCCCTGCCGAGGTAGCCGGCCGTCACGGCCACGGCGGCGGTTCCGGCGAGGACGGCGATGAGGTGCCAGGACGGCAGCCGGGCCGACGTCCAGACGGGCGCGTCGAGGTTCGCGTCCAGCGTGCTGAGGCTTATGCCGGCCGCGAACACGCTCATGAAGCCGAGGTGCCCCACCAGTACATCCTGCCGGTCCTGCGCACGTGCGCCCGTCCGCTCACGACCAGCAGGACCACCCAGGGCACCCCCCAGAGCAGCAGCCCCATCGCGACGAATCCGGTGAACGGCATCGACCCGTCCGCCCTGCCGTCGTGCCCCCAGTGCGTGGCCATCGGTTCGGGCAGCCGGTCGCGCACCGCCAGGGGGACCAGGACGAACGCGGCGGTGACCGGCAGGCCCCAGGCCGTGGCGATGGCTCGGGGATTCATGGCAGCTCCTCCAAGATGGCGATGAGGTCGTCACGGCCGTAGCCGTGCTTCCTGGCGTCCTCCAGCAGCTCACGCGCCCGCTGCACCAGCAGGGCGCGCCCGTCGGCGCGGCCCGCGACGCTGACCCCCCGGCCTCTCCTGAACTCCAGCAGGCCCTCGTCCCGCAGGTCGCGCAGCGCGCGCAGCACGGTGTTGGGGTTGATGCCCAGCGCCTGGGCGAGGTCGCGGGCCGGCGGCAGCCGGTCGCCCGGGCGATAGGAGCCCTCCCCGATGGCGCGCCGGATGGCGCCGGCCACCTGCTCGTGCAGGGGCCTGGCGTCATTCAGATCGAGCGTCAGCAGCATGATGCCAATGACACTAGCACCATGTCACACGAACGGGCGCGGTGCCATTGGTAGGATGAACCCCTGTTTGTGAGTACCGAGAAACCGTGGATAGCATCGGTTTACGTGACCACTGTGCGGCTGAACTCAGCAGATCCCGTCTCCTTCGACACCGACGCCCTGATCGTCGGCTTCAGGTCCGGCCCCGACGGCCCCCGGCCCGTGACGGGCGACGAGTCCCTCGACACGGCCTTCGGCGGCAAGCTCGCCGCCTCCCTCGCAGCCGTCGCCTTCACCGGCAAGGCGGGCGAGCTGGCCAAGCTGCCGACGTTCGGCGCCACCGCCGCACCGCTGCTGGTCGCGGTCGGCCTGGGCGACTCCCCCGACGCCGACGGCCTGCGCCGGGCCGCCGGCGTCGCCGTGCGCTCACTGGCCGGCACCGCGCGCGCCGCGCTCGTCCTGCCCGCGGGCGACCCTGACGAGGCCGAGGCCGTCGCGCTGGGCGCGCTGCTGGGGGCGTACACGTTCTCCCGCTACCGCACCGACGGCGAGCAGAAGGCGCCCGTCTCCGAGCTCACGGTGGTCTCCGGCCAGCCCGGGGACGTGGCCGAGCGCGCGAGCGTGCTGGCCGAGTCCGTCGCGCTGGTGCGCGACCTGGTCAACACCCCGCCCTCCGACCTGTGGCCGGCCAAGTTCGCCGAGATCGCCGAGCAGGCGGGCGGCAAGGCGGGGCTGCGCGTCGAGGTCCTCGACGAGAAGGCGCTCAAGGACGGCGGCTACGGCGGCCTCATCGGCGTCGGCCAGGGCTCGGTCAACCCGCCGCGCATGGTCCGCCTCTCCTACACCCATCCCGAGGCGAGCAAGACGCTGGCGTTCGTGGGCAAGGGCATCACGTTCGACTCCGGCGGCCTGTCGCTCAAGCCGTCGGCCTCCATGGACTGGATGAAGTCCGACATGGGCGGCGCGGGCGCCGTGTTCGGCGCGCTGATCGGCATCGCCAGGCTCGGCCTGCCCGTCAACGCGACCGGCTACCTCTGCCTGGCGGAAAACCTGCCCAGCGGCACCGCGCAGCGCCCCTCCGACGTCATCCACAGCTACAGCGGCAAGACGGTCGAGGTGCTCGACACCGACGCCGAGGGTCGCCTGGTGCTCATGGACGGCATCGCCAGAGCCGCCGAGGACAACCCCGACGTGATCGTCGACGTCGCCACCCTCACCGGCGCGCAGATCGTGGCGCTGGGCTGGCGCACCGCCGGCGTCATGGCCAACGACGACGCCGTCAGGGATCTCGTCCTCGAGGCCGCCAAGGCCGCGGGCGAGGGCGCGTGGGGCATGCCGCTGCCCGAGGAGCTGCGCAAGGGACTCGACTCACCGATCGCCGACCTCGCCAACCTGCACCCCGAGCGGTGGGGCGGCATGCTGACGGCGGGCATCTTCCTGAAGGAGTTCGTGCCGGAAGGAGTGCGCTGGGCCCACATCGACATGGCGGGCCCCGCGTTCAACAAGGGCGAGCCGTACGGTTACATCCCGAAGGGCGGCACCGGTGCGATCACCCGCACGCTCATCGGACTGGCAGAGCGGCACGCGAGCATCTGAAACAAATGAAAAGATGAGGGCATCACAACACCCCGACAAGGAGCCTTCCTGTGGCCTATGACATCGTCGTCCTAGGTGGCGGCAGCGGCGGTTACGCCTGCGCGCTCCGGGCGGCCGAGCTGGGCAAGTCGGTCGTCCTGATCGAAAAGGACAAGATCGGCGGCACCTGCCTCCACAGGGGATGCATCCCCACGAAGGCCCTGCTGCACTCGGCCGAAGTCGCCGACGAGACCCGCGAGAGCGAGTCCTTCGGCGTCAAGGCACGCTTCGACGGCATCGACGTCCAGGGCGTCCACGCGTTCAAGGACAAGATCGTCACGCGGGCGTGGAAGGGCGTGCAGGGCCTGCTGAAGGGTGCCGGCGTGACGATCGTCGAGGGCGAGGGCCGCCTCGCGGGCCCCGGCCGGGTCCAGGTGGGCTCCGAGGTCTACGAGGGCCGCAACGTCGTCCTGGCCACCGGCTCCGCCCCCAAGACGCTGCCCGGCCTGGAGATCGACGGCGAGCGCGTCATCACCAGCGAGCACACGCTCACGATGGACCACGTGCCGAGCTCGGTGATCGTGCTGGGCGGCGGCGTGATCGGCGTCGAGCTGGCCAGCGTCTACCGCTCGTTCGGAGCCGAGGTCACGATCGTCGAGGCGCTGCTGCACCTGCTCCCCACCGAGGAGGAGTCCAGCTCCAAGCTGCTGGAGCGGGCCTTCCGCCGCCGCGGCATCAAATACGAGCTGGGCGTCTTCTTCGACGGCGCCAAGACCACGGAAACCGGTGTGGTCGTCACGCTCGCCAACGGCAAGACCCTCGACGCCGAGCTCCTGCTCGTCGCGGTCGGCCGCGGCGCCGTCTCCTCGGGCATGGGCTTCGAGGAGCAGGGCATCACCATCGAGCGCGGCGCCGTCGTGGTCGACGAGCACTGCCAGACGTCCGTGCCGGGCGTCTACGCCATCGGCGACCTCATCCCGACGCTGCAGCTCGCGCACGCCGGCTTCGCGGAGGGGATCATGGTGGCCGAGCACATCGCCGGCCTCAACCCGCCGCCCATCGACTACGCGGGCGTGCCGCGCATCACCTACTCCGACCCCGAGGTGGCCTCCGTCGGGATCACGTCGGCGCAGGCGGCCGAGCGCGGCATCGAGATCGTCGAGCAGGTCTACGACCTGGCGGGCAACCCCAAGAGCCAGATCCTCGGCACCTCGGGCGCCGTGAAGGTCATCGCCCAGAAGGACGGCCCCGTCGTCGGTGTCCACATGGTGGGCAGGCGCATCGGCGAGCTCGTCACGGAGGGCCAGCTGATCTACAACTGGGAGGCGCTGCCCGCAGAGGTCGCCCAGCTCATCCACGCACATCCGACGCAGTCCGAGGCAGTCGGTGAGGCGATGCTGGCCCTGGCCGGCAAGCCGTTGCACGTACACAACTAGTCCAGCCCTCGAGATCAGAACGCGAGAGAAGAATAACGATGCCGGTCTCCGTACAGATGCCCCAGCTCGGCGAGAGCGTGACCGAGGGCACCGTAACCCGTTGGCTGAAGAAGGAGGGCGAGCGCGTCGAGGCTGACGAGCCGCTCCTCGAAGTGTCGACCGACAAGGTCGACACCGAGATCCCGTCGCCGTCCGCGGGCGTCCTCACCAAGATCGTGGTGGCCGAGGACGAGACGGTCGAGGTCGGGGCCGAGCTCGCCGTCATCGACGAGAACGGCCAGGCGGGCGCCACCGCGTCGGCTCCCGAGGCGGCCCCGGCCGCCGAGCCGGCTCCGCAGCCCGAGCCTGAGCCCGAGCCCGCACCGGCTCCTCCCGCCTCTTCGATCCCGCAGCCGGCTCCGGCGCAGCCCGCCCCGGCTCCCGCACCGGCTCCGCAGCCCGCCCCGCAGGCGCCCGCGCCTGAGCGGCAGGCGCCGGCCGCCGAGCCCACACCGATCCCGTCGGGCGACAGCCCTTACGTGACGCCGCTGGTGCGCAAGCTCGCCAACGAGCACGGGGTCGACCTCGACTCGATCACGGGCACCGGCGTCGGCGGCCGCATCCGCAAGCAGGACGTGCTCGAGGCGGCCAAGACGCAGCGCGAGAAGGCCGCCCAGGCCACGCAGGCGCCCGCCGCCGCCCAGCCCGCCGCCGCTCCCGCTCCCGCGGCCCAGGCTCCGGCCGCCGCCGCGGCGCCCGAGCCGGTGGAGGTCGACACGACGCTGCGCGGCCGCACCGAGAAGATGTCGCGCCTGCGCCAGACGATGTCCAAGCGGCTGGTCGAGTCGCTGCAGACGGCGGCGCAGCTCACCACGGTGGTCGAGGTCGACGTCACCAAGATCGCGCGGCTGCGCGAGCAGGCGAAGGCCGACTTCGTCCGCCGCGAGGGCGTCAAGCTGTCGTTCATGCCGTTCTTCGAGATGGCGGCCATCGAGGCGCTCAAGCAGCACCCGAAGCTCAATGCGACCATCAACAACGAGACCATGGAGGTCACCTACTTCGACGTCGAGCACCTGGGGATCGCGGTCGACACCGAGCGCGGCCTGATCGCGGCGGTCATCAAGAACGCCGGCGACCTCAACCTCGCCGGGCTCGCCCGCAAGACGGCCGACCTGGCCGAGCGCACGCGCGCCAACAAGGTGACCCCGGACGAGATCACCGGCGGCACGTTCACGCTGACCAACACCGGCAGCCGGGGCGCCCTGTTCGACACGCCGATCCTCAACCAGCCGCAGGTGGGCATGCTCGGCACCGGCGCCGTCGTGAAGCGGCCCGTGGTGATCGACACGCCTGAGGGCGAGGCCATCTCCGTGCGGTCGATGGTCTACCTCGCGCTGACCTACGACCACCGGCTGGTGGACGGCGCCGACGCGGCGCGCTTCCTGACGACGGTCAAGCGCCGTCTCGAGGAGGGCCGCTTCGAGGCCCAGCTCGGGCTCGCGTAGACGCAGGGTTGTCGTGACGCCGGGCGGTCCTCACGGGCCGCCCGGCGTCCGCGTGCAGGCCCTGCCCTCGCGACGACCGGTACGCCGGGCCCGTGCGGGCCGCACGCAGCGTCCCCCGGCGGGCACGACGTCGCACGGCCCGGGACGGGCGCGCGGCGTGGCCCCCGTGCCGGGCGCGGGGTCGGGGCAACACGGCTGAAGTGGTGGCGCGCCGCCGGCAAGGCCGCGGCGTACATTGGGATGATGGCGATCATCGTGACGGGGGCGTCGGGGCTGCTCGGCTCGGCGCTGGTCGAGGCGCTGCGGGCCGAGGGCCGGGAGGTCGTCAGGCTGGTACGCCGGGAGCCCCGCGGAGCCGGTGAGGCGTACTGGCAGCCGCGGGAGCAGGTGATCGACCTGGCCGCGCTCGAGGGCGCCGACGGCGTGGTCCATCTCGCCGGGGCGTCGATCGGCGACCGGCGGTGGAGCGAGGCGTACAAGCGGGAACTGGTCGCCAGCCGGGTGGAGGGCACCCGGGTGCTCGTCGACGCCCTGCGGGAGTTGGAGGCGCCGCCCAGGGTGCTCCTGTCGGCGTCCGGGGTCGACTTCTACGGCGACACCGGGGATCGGGTCATCGACGAGAGCCAGGGCCGGGGCGAGGGTTTCCTGGCGGACCTGTGCGCGGCATGGGAGGGCGAGGCGGAGCGGGCCGGGGAGGCGGGGGTCAGGACCGCGTTCGCGCGTACGGGGCTCGTGCTGAGCCGCCGGGGCGGGGCGCTGGGAAGGATGTTGCCGATCTTCAGGCTGGGGCTGGGGGCGCCGCTCGGGTCGGGGAAGCAGTACTGGTCGTGGATCAGCGTGGACGACTGGGTGGGCGCCGCTCTCCATGTCCTGAAAAATCAGGACATGGTGGGCCCGGTCAATTTCACCTCGCCCTCCCCCGTCACCAACGCCGAGTTCACAAGGACGCTCGGGAAAGCCCTGCGCAGAAGCACGATGCCGCTCCCCGTGCCGGCGTTCGCGCTGTCCGCGGGGCTCGGTGAGTTCGCCCGCGAGGCGCTCCTCCCCGGCCACCGGGTCCTGCCGGCGAAGCTGTCCGACTCCGGCCACCGCTTCGCGCATACCAGCCTCGGTGAGGCGCTCAGCGCCGTACTCTAGGATGCCGTTCCACTACTTTCTGCACGTCGGGAGATTCTTGACATGAGCAGGTCAGGACAGTCGCACATCCTCGCCATCGGCGGTGGATCGTTCCGCCCGAGCAACCGCTACAGCTTCATCGAGGCGAGCCCGCTGCTGCGCTACGGCCTCGACCTGACCGGACAGGACCGCCCGAAGCTCGGCCTGGTCGCCACGGCGCTCGGCGACTCCAGCGACTGGCTGCTGAAGATGTACGGCGCCTTCGCCGGGTGGGACGTCGAGCTGAGCCATCTGACGGTGTTCCCGATGCCCAACGTGCCCGATCCCCGGGCCTGGATGCTCGAACAGGACATGATCTACGTCAGCGGCGGCAGCGTCGCCAACCTCATGGCGTTGTGGCGGCTGCACGGCCTGGACGAGGCGTTCGGCGAGGCGTGGCAGGCGGGCGTGGTGCTGTCCGGGCAGAGCGCGGGCGCGTTGTGCTGGCACGTCGGGGGCAACACCGACTCCTTCGGCCCGGAGCTGCAGGTGTGGGCCGAGGGCATGGCCCTGCTGCCCTACTCGTGCGGCGTCCACTACGACTCCGACCCGCAGCGCCGCGAGCTGCTGCAGAAGTCGGTGGCCGACGGCGAGCTGCCCGGCGGATACGCCGCCGACGAGGGCGTCGGGCTGCATTACGTGGGCACCGAGTTCATCCAGGCCGTGACCGTCGAGCCGGGCGGCTACGCCTACAAGCTCGAGCACGACGGCGCCAGCGGGGTCAAGGAGGTCAGGATCGAGCCACGGTTGCTGACCCCCTGATTACCCTTCGAAGGTAAGGGAACGGCACAATAGGCTCATGCGCCCCATCCACGGGGACGATCCCCACGCACTCGCCATCGTCCGCCTTGGTGTCGACGTCCCCTACGAGCAGGCCTGGTCGCTGCAGCGCTGGGTGCACGACAAGCGGGTCGCCGGCGAGCTGACCGACACCGTCCTGTTCCTGGAGCACGCGCCGGTCTACACCGCGGGCAAGCGCACCGCCCCGCATGAGCGACCCGCCGACGGCACCCCGGTCATCGACGTCGACCGGGGCGGCCGGCTCACCTGGCACGGCCCCGGGCAGCTCGTCGCCTACCCCATCGTCGCGATCACCGACGTGGTCGCCTACGCCTGCCGCCTGGAAGACGTGATGATCCAGATCTGCGCCGACTTCGGCGTCGCGGCCAGGCGCGTGCGGGGACGCGGCGGCGTCTGGGCGGCCGGCGAACCCAGCCTCGGCCTGCCCGACCGCCAGCTCGGCGCGGTCGGGTTGCGCGTCACGCGCGGCGTCACCATGCACGGCTTCGCCCTCAACTGCGCCAACGACCCGCGCTGGTTCAACCGCATCACGCCGTGCGGCATCCCCGGCGTGGGCGTCTCCTCGCTGTCGGCGGAGACAGGCCGTCGCATCGTGGTCGAGGAGGTCATGCCGATCGCGGAGAAGCGGCTGGCCGAAGCGCTCGGCATGGAGCCGTACGACCTGCACGAGGAGGATCTCCTCCGCCGGTGACCGTACCGGCACCTGACCATGCCGGAAACCGGCCTGTGCTGCGCGTGTGACGTCCGTCCTCCTCGCGCTCGGGGCGCACCCGCCGCCGTACGCCGCCGCGGAGCGGGTGGACGTCAGGCGGGTCCGGCCTGGTCACGTGGGCGCGTACGCCCCCTCGGACAGCGCGGGTCGCGGGAGACGTAAGCTGAGAACGTGACCGTTGCTCCTGAAGGCCGAAAGCTCCTCCGCCTGGAGGTGCGCAACGCCGAAACCCCTATCGAGCGCAAGCCCCCGTGGATCAAGACCAAGCTGAAGACGGGCCCCGAATACACCGAGCTCAAGTCGCTGGTGCGCCGGGAGGGTCTGCACACGGTCTGTGAAGAGGCGGGCTGTCCCAATATCTACGAGTGCTGGGAGGACCGCGAGGCCACCTTCCTCATCGGCGGCGACCAGTGCACGCGCCGCTGCGACTTCTGCCAGATCGACACGGGCAAACCCAAGGAATACGACCGCGACGAGCCCCGCAGGGTGGCCGAGTCCGTCCAGCAGATGGGCCTGCGCTACGCCACCGTCACGGGAGTGGCCCGCGACGACCTGCCCGACGGCGGCGCCTGGCTCTACGCCGAGACCGCGCGCCAGATCCACGCGCTGCTGCCCGGCTGCGGCGTCGAGCTGCTGGTGCCCGACTTCAACGGCAACCCCGACCAGCTGGAGGAGGTCTTCTCCAGCCGGCCCGAGGTGTTCGCGCACAACGTCGAGACGGTACCGCGGATCTTCAAGCGCATCCGCCCGGCCTTCCGCTACGACCGCTCGCTCGGGGTGATCACGACGGCCCGCGAGGCCGGGATGGTCACCAAGTCCAACCTGATCCTGGGCATGGGCGAGACGCGCGAGGAGATCACCGAGGCCATGCGCGACCTCCACGCGGCCGGCACCGACCTGCTGACGATCACCCAGTACCTCCGGCCGACGCCGCGCCACCACCCGGTGGAGCGGTGGGTCAAGCCGGAGGAGTTCGTCGAGCTGCAGGCCGAGGCCGAGGCCATCGGGTTCGCCGGAGTGTTGTCCGGGCCGCTGGTCCGCTCGTCCTACCGGGCGGGCAGGCTCTACAAGCAGGCCATCGAGGCGCGCCAGACCGCTTGAGCGGATGGCAGGGCCCCGGGCGCGCGCCCGGGGCTCTTGCGTGTCCGCCCTGCCGTATCCGCCCTGCCGTATCCGCCCTGCCGAGTCAGCCCTGCCGAGTCAGCCCTGCCGTATCAGCCCTGCCGTATCCGCCGGCGTTAGCATGGCCAGGGCCGCCGACAGGAGGATGACGGGCATGGCCGTTCTGATCCGGACCAGCGACTTACCCGCCAAGAGCCGCCACGACGCCTGGCGGGCTCTCGTGTGTGACACGCTCGGCCCGCTCGACCTGCGCATCGACCCCGACGCCCCGCTGCGGGGCGAGATCGAGCTCGGCCAGCTCGGCTCCGTGGGCGTCGGCAGGGTCCGCACCTCCACGCCGCACAGCGTTCACCGCACCCCCGGCCTGATCCGCCGCGACAACCCCGACGTCTACCGGGTCGTGCTGGCCGTGTCAGGCAGCCCGCGGATCTCCCAGGACGGCCGGGCCGCCCAGCTCCGCCGCGACGAGTTCGCCATCTACGACTTCACCCGCCCGTACGAGCTGGCCTACGACGGGGCGGTGCAGCTCGCGGTGTTCAGCCTGCCGCACGACCTGCTCGCCCTGCCTCCCGGCGCCATGTCCGAGCTGACGGCGCTGCCCATTACGGCGGAGACGGGCGCCGCCGCGCTCGCCGCCCCGCTGCTGCGCAGGGTGGCGTTCGACCTCGAGAGCTACCAGCCGGCCAGCGCCGCCAGGCTGGCGACCGTGGTACTCGACCTGATCGGCACCGCCGTCGCCGAGCGGATGGAGCAGGCCCGGACCCTGGCGCCCGACACGCGCCGGCGCACGCTGCTGCTGCGCGTCCGCGCCTTCATCGAGGAGCGCCTCGGCCAGGCCGACCTCGACCCGGCCACCGTCGCCGCCGCCCACCACATCTCCGTGCGCTATCTGCACCGGTTGTTCGAGCAGGAGCACACGACGGTGGCCTCCTACATCCGCCAGCGCCGCCTGGAGCGCTGCCGGGCCGACCTGGCCGACGCCGCGATGCGCGACCTGTCCGTGAGCAGCGTCGGAGCCAGATGGGGGTTGCCCGACTCGGCGCATTTCAGCAGGTTGTTCCGGCGCGCGTACGGGATGCCGCCCGCGGAGTACCGCCGCGCCGGGGCGCCCTGAGCACCCTGCGTGCCGGCGCGCCCTGAGCACCCTGCGTGCCGGCACGTTTCTGGGCACAGTGCGCTGAACGTCAAGTCGCCTGGCGTCCAGATCCAAGACCCGGGAGCCGCCGGTCGGCAGACTCATGGGTGTTCCTCCCCAACGGCGAAAGGCCTCGGACATGCAGCTTTTTGTGAACCTCCCGGTCAAGGATCTGGAGCGGTCGAAGGAGTTCTTCACCGGCCTCGGCTTCCAGCTGTTCGGCGCGTCCCCCGACATGGCGTCGGTGATCATCAGTGCGGAGGCGCAGGTCATGCTGCTCACGGAGCCGGTGTTCGCCCAGTACATCACCAAGGACATCGGCGACGCCGCCAAGACCACCGAGTCGATCCTGGTGCTCGGCGTGGAGAGCCCGGCGCAGGTGGACGAGCTGGTGGACAAGGCGCTGGCGCTCGGCGCCACGCCCGCGGGCGTGCAGCCCGACGACGGTTTCCGCTACCAGCGCGGCTTCGCCGACCTCGACGGCCACCACTGGGAGGCGCTGTGCCTGATCCAGCCCGCCGGTTGAGCGGCAAGGCGACCTCGGCGGACGGCACCGCCATCGCCTTCGACCGGTACGGTTCGGGACCGGCCCTCGTCCTGGTCAACGGAGCCTTCACCGACAGGGGGCACGCCACGCTGGCGAGCGTGGCGGCCGCCCTGGCCCCGTGGTTCACGGTCGTGAACTACGACCGCAGGGGCCGCGGCGACAGCGGCGACACCGGGCCGTACGCCGTCGAGCGGGAGGTCGAGGATCTGGCCGCGGTCGTCGATGCGGCGGGCGGCACGGCCATGGTGTTCGGCGGCTCGTCGGGGGCCGCGCTGGCGATCGAGGCGGCGGCCGTGAACCCGGCGATCTCGAAGCTGGCCCTGTGGGAGCCGCCGTACCACGTGGACGACAGCGCGCCCCCGCTGCCGGACGACTTCGCGGCGCAGCTCGACGCTCTGGTGCGGGCGGGCAGGCGGGGCGAGGCGGTGGAGCGGTTCATGGTGGAGGCCGCCGAGGCGCCGCCCGAGGCCGTCGCCGCGATGCGCGCGCTGCCGTCCTGGGTGCCGATGGAGGCGGTCGCGCACACCCTCGCTTACGAGGCGGCCGTGATGGGGCCGGGCAACCGGCTGCCCGCCGGCCGGCTGGCGGCGCTCACGCAGCCGGCGCTCGTGCTCACCGGCGATGCCGGCCCCGCGTGGATGGCTCGGGCGGGGCAGGCGGTGGCGGCGGCGGTGCCCGGGGCGGTGCACCGCGTGCTGGAGGGCCAGGCGCACAACGTGGCGCCGGAGGCGCTGGTGCCCGAGCTGCTGGAGTTCTTCGTCACCGCGTGAGGACGAGCGGCGAGCGTGCGGCCGCAGAAGGTCACGATCCAGCCTGGAAGCGAAAACGGGCGGCCACGTTTTCCATCCGGCACCAGTTGGTTTGTATCCTTCTGAGCATGGCAAAGTCCGAGGACCCAGAGAAGCCGGGGCGCATCAAACAGCTCCGCATGATCGCGAAGATCATCAAGCAGGCCAATCCCAAGGGGATGCCGATCGTCTTCCTCTCGGCGGTGGGCACGCTGGCCGTGGTCGTCGTGATCGGCCTGGTCACGGACTACTTGTGGTATTCGGTGTTCATCGGCGTGCTGGCCGCGTTCACCGTCGGCCTGGTGGTTTTCGGGCAGCTGGCGCAGAAGGCCCAATACTCGATCCTGCACGGCCAGACGGGCGCCGCGGCGGCGGTGCTGCAGGGCATGCGGGGCAACTGGCAGGTCACCCCGGCCATCGCGGTCAACCGCGACCAGGACCTGATCCATCTCGTGGTCGGCTATCCGGGCGTCGTGCTGGTGTCCGAGGGGCCGGGCAACCGGGTGGCGAAGATGCTGGCGGCCGAGAAGAAGCGGGTCGCGCGGGTGGTGCTGGGCGTCGAGATCTACGACATCCAGTGCGGTGACGGCGAAGGGCAGGTGCCGATCAGCAAGCTGCAGCGCCACATCATGAAGCTGCCGCGCAACCTGAAGAAGCCCTCGGTCAACGAGGTCAAAGACCGGTTGCGGTCGCTGCCGAAGAACATGCCGATGCCCAAGGGGCCGATGCCCAAGGGCGCCCGCATGCCGCGCGGCCCCAAGATGCGCTAGTGCCGTCGGTCTCGTCGCGGGCCAGTCGCGGCTGGTGGGACGGCAACGCCGACGACTACCAGGTCGAGCACGGCGGCTTCCTGCGTGACAGCGGCTTCGTGTGGTGTCCGGAAGGCGTGGACGAGGCCGAGGCGCACCTCCTCGGGGAGGTGCGCGGCCGGCGCGTGCTCGAGATCGGCTGCGGGGCGGCGCAGTGCGCCAGGTGGCTGGTGTCGCAGGGGGCCGAGGTCGCCGCGTTCGACATCGCCCACCGCCAGTTGCTCCACGCCAGGCGCATCGACCTCGACACCGGCCTGCGCGTTCCCGTGCTGCAGGCCGACGCCGAGTCGCTGCCGTTCGCCGGGGCCTCCTTCGACCTGGCCTGCTCGGCGTACGGGGCGCTGCCGTTCGTGGCCGATCCCCTCGCCGTGTTCCGCGAGGTGCGCCGGGTGCTCAGGCCGGGCGGCCGGTTCGTGTTCTCGGCGAGCCATCCCGTCAGGTGGGCGTTCCCCGATGATCCGGGGCCCCGCGGCCTGACGTCCGACCGGCCCTATTTCGACCGGTCCCCCTACGTGGAGCACGACGAGCACGGCAACGTGACGTACGTCGAGCATCACCGCACGATGGGCGACTGGGTGAATCTGCTGGTGACGTCGGGGTTGACCGTCACCGGGCTGCTGGAGCCCGAATGGCCCGAGGGGCACGAGCGGGTGTGGGGTGGCTGGAGCCCGCTGCGCGGCCGTCACCTCCCGGGCACGGCCATCTTCAGCTGCTCGCGTACCTAGCGGCCATGGCGTGGAAGACCTCCTTGGGCTCCCACCTCTTCTCGTCGAGCATCCTGACCACGCCGTAGGAACCGAGGTCGGCGTCGCCGGTCCTGTTGTAGGCGGCGAAGGTGAACCACAGGGCGGTCTCGACGCCCTCCTGCTCGAAGACGTCCATCAGTTCGGTGAAATAGCGGACCTGCTCCCCCTCGTCGCGCACCGCGCCTTCCGGCACCACCCACGCCGAGCCGCCGCGCTCGCCCGCCCCCTGGTAGGGGCAGGTGCCGAACTCGGTGACCGCGACCGGCTTGCCCTGCTTGAAGTGCGCGCGCAGCTCGTCGGTGAAGTCGTGGGCGTTGTACGCCGCACGGTAGGCGTCCACGCCCGCCACGTCGAACGGCGCCCAGTCGACCGGCTCCCACGGCCCGGAGGCGTAGCTCAGCCGGCCTCCGAACAGCGGCCGCACGGTCTCGGCCACCGTCGCCAGGTAGGCGTTGAAGCGCGGCATGACCTGCATGAGCGTCGTCCACCACGGCACGTCGCCGGTCATCATCGCGTCGAGCCGGTCGCGGTAGGCCGCGCCTTCGATGAAGCCGTGGCCGAAGGCGGTGATCTCGCAGCCGGTGACCAGCACCACGTCGCCGCCGGCGCGGCGCAGGGCCTCGGCACGCTCGGCCGACTCGGCGAAGAGCGCCGACATCTCGTCCTCCGTCAGGTCAACGGGGAAGGGGGTGAACCAGACCTCCAGTCCGGCCGCGACCGCGCGTTCGGCGGCGGCGGTGATGCGCCCGGGGTCGCGGCCGGAGATGCGGACCGAGTCGCAGTGCAGGTCGCGGGCGATGGTGCGCATGTCGCGCTCGACGTCTTCGAGGTCGAACGACCTGCGGCTCAGATCGTCGCCCGGGAGGAACCCGGTGTCATAGTTGATGCCCCTTTTCATGCTTCTCCTCTTCCGTGTATGTCAGCCCGTGCTCCAGAAGGTCGAAGGCCACTTCGACGTCTCCGGCCAGCTGCCTGGCCGCCTCCTCCAGCGGCGCGCCCGCGGCGAGCCGATGGAAGAAGGTCTCCTGGAGGGTGGTGATGGCGGCGGTGATCTGCGCGGCCGTCAGGTGCGCCGTCAGATCGGGCTCCCGACCGCCGGCGAGGGCGGCGGCCAGCTCGTGGCGCTGGCTCATCTGGGCTCCGTACACCGCGGCAAGCAGGGCGGGGCTGGACGAGATCACGCGGATCCTGGTGATCAGCGTCTCGACGTCCATGTCTTTCGCGACCGGTGCGGCAGTCGCCCGGTAGTGCGCGCGCAGGGCCTCGATCGGCGAGCATCCTTCGGGGCGGCCGGTCACGACGGCGGCCAGGTCGTCCTTGACCCCGTCGGTGACCAGGCACTCCTTGGTGGGGAAATAGCTGAACAATGTCACCTTGGCGACCCCGGCCGCCTCGGCGATCTCGTTGACGGTCACCTGGTCGTAACCGCGCTCGTCGAACAGCCGCAGCGCCACCTGAAAGATGCGCCGGCGCGTCTGCTCCTTCTTCCGCTCCCTGAGCCCCGCCATCATCATGCGGGCAGCATAAACCATACCGGGTACAATTCCGAACCCGGTATGGTTTTTATCCGCTCACATGCGGACGACCATCGTGTTGGACACGCGGTCGTGCACCCCTCGGTGGTCACGGTCCCAGATCAGGGCCGGCAGGGCCAGGGCGAGCAGCACGGTGCGCACCAGCACGGGCAGCAACCGCGGATCGCCGCCGTCCATGGCGGCGACCCTGATGCCCGCCAGGCGGTGCCCGAACGTCTGCCCCATGAGCCCGACCAGGATCAGGTATTGCACGGCGAAGGCGAGCGCCGGCGCCCACGGCGACTCCGCCGGGTTCATCCGGAACAGCAACTGCACGACGACCCACGTGCAGATCATCCAGTCGATGACGAGCGCGGCGATCCTGCGGCCCCACCCGGCGATCGACCCGCTGCCCTCCTCGGGCAGCCCGAGGCGCTCCCCCGGATATCCGAGATCGACCCCGGCGGAGCGGAGCCCGCCCAGCCACGTCTGCGTCCACCGAGGTTCCTTGCCGCTCATGGAGTCAACGGTAGCCGCCCGGTGCGGCGGTCCGCTTCGTGACCCGTTCGCGTCGCGGAGCCGCCATCCTGGACGCCGTGCCACACGACGATGGCCTTGACGATGCCACCGCACGCCGTCGGCCCCGCCTGGTACACGATGGCCACCCTCACGATGCTGATCGCCGCCGGGTGCGTGATCGCCAACCATCGCCCCCGGCCTGCCCGGCTCCTCGGGAGCGCTGATCGAGAATGCCATGCCGGTGGACCCGCTCGACCCGTTCGCGGGCTCGCCGGCCGAGCACCACGCCGAGGGGATCGACGGCTTCGTCCTGCCCGGGCCGAAGGCGCTGGGCGGGCTGTCGGAGGAGGACGTCGCCAAGGGCCTGGAGCGGACGCGCGCTGCTGGCCACCGCCCACCTCGACAGGAAGACGCTGCTCGGCGACGACCCGGCCGCCCTCGTCAAGCTGCTGCACCGGGAGCAGCGCGAGTGGTTCACGCACAAGGGCCCCGGAAAGCGCCGGGCCGCCAGGAGCCTCGTCGACAGCTTCGCCCCGAAGGCGGCCGAGCTCGCCACCGGCGCGATCAAGGTGCAGGGCGAGGCGGCGCTGGGCACGTACGAGGAGGATGGGTGGCGCGGCGCCGACGTGAAGCTCAGCCACCTGATCGTGTACGCGGTGCACCGCCCAGGACAGCCCGCGACCGAGGACGCCCCGTCCGGCGACGGAGGTGTGAGGCGTCGCAGCCCACGTGACTCCGCGTAACACGTGCGAAACAATCGAGACACCGGACGGAAACGGCCAAGCCCTAGCGTCGGCATGATGGCCAGTCCCCAGGGAGGTTCGAGAGTGTTCAACTCCGCCGACGACGTCCTGAAGTTCATCAGTGACGAAGGGGTGCAGTTCGTCGATGTCAGGTTCACCGACCTGCCGGGGACGACTCACCACTTCACCTTCCCGGTAGAGAACTTCAGTGCGAGCGTCTTCACCGACGGGCTCATGTTCGACGGATCGTCGATCCGTGGATTCCAGGCGATCCACGAGTCCGACATGCTGCTGCTGCCCGACCCGGCCAGCGCCGTGGTCGACCCGTTCCGCCAGCACAAGACGCTGAACATCAACTTCTTCGTGCACGACCCGCTGACCGGCGAGGCCTACAGCCGTGACCCGCGCAACGTCGCGCGCAAGGCCGAGGAATATCTCAAGGGCACCGGCATCGCCGACACGGTCTATTTCGGCCCCGAGGCCGAGTTCTACATCTTCGACGACGTGCGCTTCGAGACGCGGCAGAACGCCGGCTACTACTACATCGACTCCATCGAGGGCGCCTGGAACACCGGCAAGGCCACCGAGGGCGGCAACCTCGGTTACAAGCCGCGTTACAAGGGCGGCTATTTCCCGGTGCCGCCGATGGACCACTTCACCGACCTGCGCTCCGAGATGGTGCGCAACCTCATCGAGTGCGGCATCGAGGTCGAGATGCAGCACCACGAGGTCGGCACGGCCGGTCAGGCGGAGATCGACTTCAAGTTCGGCACGCTGCTCAAGACCGCCGACAACCTGATGCTGTACAAGTACATCATCAAGAGCACGGCACTCGAATACGGCCACACGGTCACGTTCATGCCCAAGCCGATCTTCGGTGACAACGGCTCCGGCATGCACTGCCACCAGTCGCTGTGGAAGGACGGCTCGCCGCTCTTCTACGACGAGGTCGGCTACGCGGGCCTGTCCGACACCGCCCGCTACTACATCGGCGGCCTGCTCAAGCACGCGCCGTCGCTGCTGGCCTTCACCAACCCGACGGTCAACTCCTACCACCGTCTGGTGCCCGGCTACGAGGCCCCGGTCAACCTGGTCTACTCCCAGCGCAACCGCTCGGCGTGCGTCCGGATCCCGATCACGGGCTCCAACCCGAAGGCCAAGCGCATCGAGTTCCGGGTGCCCGACCCGTCGTGCAACCCTTACTTCGCGTTCTCGGCGATGCTGATGGCCGGCGTCGACGGCATCCGCAACAAGATCGAGCCGCCGGAGCCGGTCGACAAGGACCTCTACGAGCTCCCGCCGGAGGAGGCCCGCCAGGTGCCGCAGGTGCCGGGCTCGCTCACCGACGTGCTCAACGCGCTGGAGGACGACCACGACTACCTTCTCGAGGGCGGCGTGTTCACGCCCGACCTGATCGAGACGTGGGTGGCGTACAAGCGCGAGAACGAGGTCGACCCGATCCGGCTGCGCCCGCACCCGCACGAGTTCGAGCTCTACTACGACGTGTGACGGCGCGGTTCCCCGGCTCCGGAGATCTTCCCTTGGAACGGTCGCCGAGCTGGGAGAACCTTTCCGTCCCTGCTCGTGTTCTCCGTCCTTTCCCGTCCTCCGGCGGAACAGGACCTGAACGGAACGGAACGGCCCGGCATCGAAGCGCGATGCCGGGCCGTTCCCGCACCTGGAAAGGGGGCCCGCCAATCGTGGCCCCTTGACGCCCGCACACCCGGGTCGTAGGGTGCGTCGTCAGCAGGCGCAGGTGGCGGAGCCTGCCGGGGCGGTCAGCGGGTCAGGGGCACGTCTCTCCGAGCCGGTCGCGGTGCCGACGGGAAACCCCTCGCGGATCCAGTACTCTATGCCGCCGATCATCTCTTTGACGCGGTAGCCGAGCAGGGCGAGGGCGAGTGCCGCCCGGGTGGCGCCGTCGCAGCCCGGCCCCCAGCAGTAGGTGATCACCGGCACCGCGGGGTCGAGCAGGCCTGCGGCGCGGTCCGGGATGAGGGCGGTGGGCAGGTGTACGGCGCCCGGCACGTGGCCCTGCCTCCAGCCGTCGGCGGACCGCGAGTCGACCAGCACGAACGCCGGGTCTCCTGACTCGAGGGAGGCGTGAACGTCAGAGACGTCGGCCTGGAAGGTGAGGCGGGCGGTGAAGAAGGCGGCGGCGTCCGCCGGAGCCGCAGGCGGCACCCGCAGGGCCGGACTCGTGAATGTGGTGGTCATGACCCACGACACTATGAACCCTGACCGCGCGCCGGAAGCGGTGACCAACGGAGTTTTCCCCAAACGACCATGGATTTCATGGTAATCGTCGCATATGGCCGATGTTTCCCTCGACGAGACAGACATGCGCATCCTCGAAGCCCTGCAGCACGACGGGCGGGCCAGCTACGCCGAACTGGCTCGGATCGTGTCCATGTCGGCCAGCGCCGTCACCGAACGAGTCCGGCGGCTGGAGGAGACAGGCGTGATCAGCGGCTATTCCGCCGTCGTTGATCCTGAACGCCTCGGGCTCGGCATCCTGGCCTTCGTCCGGCTGCGCTATCCCACCGGCAACTACCGGCCGTTCCACGACCTGATCGCCACCACACCCGAGATCATGGAGGCCCACCACGTGACCGGCGAGGACTGCTTCGTCCTGAAGGTCGTCGCCAGTTCCATGCGCCACCTCGAACACATCACCGGCCGGATCTCCGCACTGGGCTCCGTCACGACCAGCGTCGTCTACTCCAGTCCCCTCCACAGCCGCGCCGTCACCACGACCGCCACCACCTGGTCATCGTCCACTCGTCGCACCTAGTGGAGATTTCGGCAACGGATTCCGGCCGTCTCCGGTCACTGGCCGCCGGGAGGTGGGACGGCGCGAGAAAGGCCATCGGCTACTTCGCCGATGGCCTTTCCCGCGCGCCCTCGCTGTGCGCCTCAACTCGTGGAACCAGGCGCCGGACCGGCCATGCTCGCCGGACCGGGAGCCGGACCGGCAGCCGGACCGGGAGCCGGACCGGCCGTGCTCGGGGAACCGAGCCCGGCCGCGTCGACGGCCTCCTGAGCGGCGTGCTCGCTGCCTCGGAAGTCACGAGCCATCGCCGTGATGCCCTCGCCGGTCAGCCGGAGGTTGCCGTCCAGATGTGCGCAGGCCTGCTGGAGCAGATCGGTCAGCCCGTCCATGGCCATGCCCACGGCGCTGCCTCCCCATGCCGTCTCCCCGG
Organism: Nonomuraea deserti; assembly: GCF_004348685.1. Lineage (GTDB taxonomy): Bacteria > Actinomycetota > Actinomycetes > Streptosporangiales > Streptosporangiaceae > Nonomuraea > Nonomuraea deserti. The sequence goes on from NZ_SMKO01000030.1 coordinate 33,225, forward strand.
TGCCGCGCACGGCCGCGAACAGGGCCTGGGTGCGCTGCTGGAACTCGGTTGAGACGTCCTGGAGGTGTCGCCCCGCTGCTTCCAGCGACTTCTGGTCGAATCGAATGCCGGCACTCATCTCTCAGCTCCTACGAGGCCTCCCGGTTCGATCGGCGACTGTACCAGCAACGGGTGACATCCGGCCGTGGTGTCAGTCGCCCTCGCGGTCACCACCCGGTGAGATCACCATCTGTCGGCCACCACTCGTCGTGGTCGTTGTCGAAGCCGTCGGGCTCGAAGTCGCGGTGGTCGAAGTCACGGTGATCGAAGTCGCGGTGGTCGAAGTCGTCGCGCTTGATGTCCTCCTTCTTGACGTCTTCCTTCTTGACCTCCTCCGGCTTGACGACCTTGACCTTGACGTCCCGCTCGTCGTGGTGGCGGCGGTGCTTGTTCTTGTTGCGGTTGAGGTTGTGGACAATGATGTCGATCTTCGGCGGGTGCCAGTGCGGGCTGCGCAGGATCGGCTTCTCCCTAGGGACGTGCCTCGGCTTCGAGACGTGCCGTACCGGTGCGGACGGCGGGCCCCCGGCCTCGACGGCGACGTAGCCCGCGCTCGCGCTGGCCACCCCCTGGCCCACTGGAAGGAACATGACACCGGCGACAGCGCCGGCCAGAGCTAGTACCGCGAACCGCCCATGGCGCGGCGTCCGCGATTGCCGACTTCTAGTATTCACGCGCTCGTTTCCATTCATGGATAGATCAGCCGAAACCAGGCACCCACCTCGGGTGCTCAGACGGAAGCAGACGTACCCATGCACATATTCTCAGCTACCTCTATAAACCCAAACGTCCCGTCAAAACCCAAACGTCCAATAATGATCTGGGCATCATTTACCGGTTTCGAGGCATATTCCTAGGATTTAGCGTCGGACGCGCCCGCGCGGGATCTCAGAACGTGAAGCGCGGCGACGAGGCGGTCAGGAGGACGGGTTCCGGAGTCGCCCGCCAGAGGGCGCGCACTTCACCGGCCAGTCCGGCGGTGAGCGCCTCGATGTCCGCGCGGGCCGTGCCGTGCAGGGCCTCCGCGACGATCAGGACGTCGGTCGTGGTGTCGCGCACGGCCGAGTGGCCGCTCTGGCGGTTGGTCCAGCGGCGGGCGTGCGCCATCGCGGCGGCGTCGGCGAAGACGACCTCACCGGCCGGCGGACGCTCCGTCTCGCCGGAGAAGGTCACGTACGTCTCATCGCCCGCCGCGTAGCGGACCTCGACGTAGGAGGAGATCCGGGAGACGTCGAAGACGGCCACCGGGACCGCGTACGCGAGGGACACCGCGTTGCACAGGTCGATCAGCGGGTGCAGCCGCGGCAGCGCGCCCTCCTTCCTGAAGCGGCGCAGCAGCGACTCCGACGCGCAGCGGTACTGCGTCGGCTTCAGACCCATCGCCGAGAACGCCCGGCGCCACGCCCTGATCTCCGGCAACTCGCCCTCGGAGGCAGTGGCCAGGCGCTTGGCGGCGATCTCGCCGTAGTGCGCGAGCCGGTCGTCCACGCGGACGTCCTCGGTGACGCCGGTCACGGACATCACCCCCGGGACGAGCTCGGGAAAGTCGCGCCAGATGTCGGTCGAATGCTGGAAGTGCACGGTCACCTCGTCGTCGCGGCCAGGGAGAACGGGCCGATCACTGTACCCGCATCCCGGTGCGGGAACGCGGGAGGCGCGACGCGGACGCGCCGGACGGACGCGCGCGGCCGAGGCCGTCCCACCGCTCGCCAGCACCACCCGTCAGCACCACTCCCCAGCACCACCCGCCAGCGCCGCTCGCCAGCGCTCAGCAGGGCGGCTCGGCAGGGCGGCTGGTCAGGGGATGGGGAGCGCGGCGAGGAGGTCGGGCAGGCGGCCGGTGGCGGCGGCCACCCGCAGCACGTCCTGGTATTCGCGCCAGTGCACGATCCGCCCGTCGCGGACCCTGAGCACGCCGATGAAGGGCGCCGACACGCGCTCCTCCGTTCCCGGCAGGACGGCTTCCAGTTCGTACTCGACGATGATCGTGTCGGGGTCGGCGGTGTCGTGCACGGTGACCTCGCCCAGCTCCAGCCGCACCGGCAGCGCGGCCCGGCCGGCGCGGGCGAGTTCCAGGAACCGCTCGCGCCCTCCACGGGACTCCTTCCACCCAACTAAGATGAGTCATCACTCATGATGGTTCGAAAATAATGAGTCAGCACTCATGTTGTCAACGGGAGCTCAGCCCATGACCCAGCTGCGCGCCGACGCCCGGCGCAACCGCGAACGCATCCTCACCGCCGCCGAGTCCGTCTTCGCCGAGCGCGGCGTGTCCGCCTCGACGGAGGAGGTGGCCGCGCGGGCGGGGGTGGCGATCGGGACCGTGTTCCGGCACTTCCCCACGAAGCACGACCTGCTCGCCGCGATCGTGAAGCGGCTGCTCGCACAGCTGGCCGAGCGGGCGGAAGCGCTCGCGGAGGACGGTGATCCGGAGACGGCGTTGTTCGCGTTCTTCACGCACGTGGTGGAGGAGGCCGCGGCGCGCAGGACCGTGGCCGAGCTGCTGGCGGGCGGCGGCATGGAGGTGCGGGTCGGCGAGCCGCTGGAGCGGCTGCGCCGGCCGGTCGGCACGCTGCTGGAGCGCGCTCAGCGGGCCGGGGCGGTCAGGCGGGGGGTACGGCTGGACGAGGTGATGGCCCTGCTCGCGGCGACCTCGCAGGCGGCCCTGCTGGCCGGCTGGACCCCCGACCTGCGGGACCGCACGCTGGAGATCATCTTCAACGGGTGTCGCGCCTGAGCCGGTAGAGGACGTGGCGGCGCAGCGGGCTGTTCTCGGGGACCTTCGGGTGGTCGAAGTCCTCGGCCGGGTCGCGGGTCATGCCGAGGCGCTCCATCACGGCGCGCGAGCGCACGTTGCGCACGGCCGTCATGGAGATGATGGCGTCGAGCCCCGCCTCGGCGAACGCGTACGCGGCGGCCCGCCTGGCCGCCTCGGTGGCGTAGCCGTGCCCCCACGCCGGGCGGGCCAGCCGCCAGCCGATCTCCACGGCGGGCAGGAAGGGAGCGTCGAACGTCTGCGGCACCAGCCCGGCGAAGCCGATGAAGAGCCCGCTCTCGCGCACCTCCAGCGCCCACAGCCCGTAGCCGTGCCGGTCGAAGCCCCGCTCGATCCGGTCGACCATGGTGTCGCTCTGCTCCCGGGTGAGGGTCGCGGGGAAGTGCTCCATCACCTCGGGGTCGGCGTTCATGGCCGCGAAGGGCGCCAGGTCCGTGTCGCGCCACCGGCGCATGATCAGCCGCTCGGTCTCCACGCGGATCAGAGTACCCGGCTCAGGAACGCCTTCGTCCGCGGGCTGGCCGGGCGGTCGAGCACGTCCGCCGGGGCGCCCGACTCGACCACGACGCCGTCGTCCATGAACACCACCCGGTCGGCCACCTCCCGCGCGAACCCGACCTCGTGGGTCACCACGATCATGGTCAGGCCGTCCTCCGCCAGGCCCTTCATCACCGCGAGCACCTCGCCGACGAGCTCGGGGTCGAGGGCGCTGGTCGGCTCGTCGAACAACATCAGCTTGGGCCGCATCGCCAGCGCACGGGCGATGGCGACGCGCTGCTGCTGCCCTCCGGACAGCTGACGGGGGTAGGCGTCCGCCTTCTCCTCCAGCCCGACGCGGCGCAGCAGCGCGTGCGCGCGCTCCCTGGCCTGGCCGCGGGGTTCGCCGCGGACGCCGACGGGTGCCTCGATGACGTTCTGCACCACGGTGAAGTGCGGGAAGAGGTTGAACTGCTGGAAGACCATGCCGATCTCCCTGCGCTGGCGGGTGATCTCCCGCCGGCGCAGGTGCCGCACCCGGCCTCCGGACGCCTCGAACCCGATCAGCTCCCCGTCGACGTGGATGGAGCCGCCGTCGATGGTCTCCAGGTGGTTGACGCAGCGCAGGAACGTCGACTTGCCCGATCCGGACGGTCCCAGGACGACCACGACCTCGCCCTGCCGCACCTCCAGGTCGATGCCCTTGAGCACCTCGAGGTGACCGAAGTGTTTGCGCACGCCGCGGGCGCGGACCATGGGGATCGTCACGAGGGCACCTCCGGGGTCGGGCGGCGGCGGAAGGTCAGGAACGACCAGAAACTCTGCGGGGCGTTCCTGGTGGCGCCGCGCGCGTAGTGGCGCTCGATGAACGACTGGCCGACGTACAGGATCGAGGTGATCACCAGGTACCAGACGCAGGCGACGATCAGCAGCGGGATGGTCTGGAACGTACGGTTGTAGATGGACTGCACGGTGTAGAGCAGGTCGGCCAGCGCGATGACGCTGACCAGCGACGTGGCCTTCAGCATGCTGATGACCTGGCTGCCGGTGGGCGGGATGATGAAGCGCATCGCCTGGGGCAGCACGATCCTGCGGAAGGTCCTGGCGCCGCCTATGCCGAGCGCGGAGGCGGCCTCGGTCTGGCCGTGGTCCACCGACATGAGACCGCCGCGGATGATCTCCGCCATGTAGGCGCCCTCGTTCAGGCCGAGGCCGAGGATGGCGGCGAGCAGCGGCGTGATGAGCACGTTGGTGTCGGCGCTGACGAACTCGGGCCCGAACGGGATGCCGAACGAGATCTCCGGCAGCAGGTACGACAGGTTGTACCAGAGCACGAGCTGCACCAGCACCGGAGTGCCGCGGAAGAACCACACGTACAGGCCGCAGGCGGCCCGCGCGACCGGGTTCTCCGACAGCCGGCCGACGGCCAGGAGCACCCCGAGGACGACGCCCACGGCCATGGCGATCACGGTGAGCAGCAGCGTGGTGAAGATGCCCTGGCCGATGATCTGCGCGTTGACGTACCGGCCGACCACGTCCCACTGGAAGTTGGGGTTGGTGACCAGCAGGCTCACGAGCTGGGCGGCGAGCACGAGCAGGACGATCGAGGCGACCCAGCGCAGCGGGTGGCGGGTGCGGGCGGCGCCCGCGACGTCGACGTCGGGCAGGCTCATGACTTCGCCAGGTTCACGCCGGCCTGGTCGAGCTTGTTGTCGGACGTGCCCCACCTGTCCATGATCTCGTCGTAGGTGCCGTTGTCCATCAGCTTCTGGATGCCGTCCTTGAGCACGTCGCGCAGCGGCGAGTCCTTGGCCACGACGGCGCCCTGGTACAGGTCGTCGAATCCGTTGGACTGCCCCTTGCCGGCGAGTTCGAGCTTGCCGCCGGCCTGCTCCACGAAGTAGGTGAGCGGCGCCTGGGAGGAGAAGAACGCGTCGGCCCGTCCGGAGCTGACCGCCAGCACGGAGGTGGGCTGGTCCTTGTACGACTGGACGTTGATCTTCGGCTTGCCCTCCTTGACGCATGTCTGCGACTGGCCCTTGATCACGCTCTCGGCGGAGCCGCCGGCCATGACGGAGATCTTCAGCCCGCACGTGTCCGCCAGGGAGCCGATCTTCTTCGGGTTGCCCTTCAGCACGGCGAAGACCACGAACTCCTTGACCCAGTCGACGAAGTCGTTGGACTTCTGCCGGTCACGGAAGTCGCCGACGGGCCCGATGGCGAAGTCGTAGCGCCCGGAGGCGATGCCGGTGAGCGAGCTGGGCAGGCCGTCCACGGTGACGTGCTCGATCTTGACGCCGAGCAGTTGGCCGAGCGCCTCGGACATGTCGGCGGCGGCGCCGGTCAGCGACCTGCCGTCGGCTCCGGCGATCTCGTACGGGGGGAAGGAGCCGTTGTTCACCGAGACGAGCTTGCCCGCCTTCTTGGCCTTGTCGGGCAGCCGGTCGTACAGCGCCTGGTCCTTGGCCTGGGCGGCGGTCGTGCCCTTGGGCTGCTGGGAGTTCAGGACGCCTTCCGCCTCCTCGGGGTTGGCGCCGCATCCGGACAGCAGGAGAGCCGCGCCGAGCAGGGCGGCCGTCACGCCTCTGGGCGTCGTGTACCTAGACATGTCGCTCCAATCGTGGGTCGACGGCGAAGCGCCGGTTCTCGAGGACGGGCAGGGTGAGCCGGGCGTCTGCCAGCTCGCCGGCCGAGGCGTCGGCCCAGAGCATTCCCGGCGCGTCGCCGAGGCGGGCCCGGGTGATGCCGAGCGGGTCGACGACCATGCTGGCGCCGATGTTGCGCCGGCCGCACTCGCCGGAGGCGGCCACGTAGCAGGTGTTCTCCAGGGCGCGGGCGGTGACCATGACCTCCCAGTGCCATTCCTTGGCCGGTCCGCGCACCCACGCGGTCGGCAGCGCGATGATCTGGGCGCCCTGGTCGGCCAGGAGCCTGGCCATCTCGGGGAAGCGCACGTCGTAGCAGGTCATCATGCCGACCTTCCAGCCCGCGCAGTCGATCACGACGGGGGCGTTCGTGCCGGGGACGACGTTGTCGGACTCGCGCCGGCCGAAGGCGTCGTACAGGTGGAGCTTGGTGTAGGTGGCGACGAGCTCGCCGTCCCTGGCGGCGACCAGGACGTTGTACACGCGGCCGTCGCCGGCGGGGATGTGCACGCCGGCGATCACGGTGGTGGCGGAGCCGCGCGTGCGCTCGACCAGCCCGCTGACGAACGGCCCGTCCAGCGGCTGCGCGGCCTCCCTGATGCGGGCGGGCTCGTCGACGAAGAGCGCGAGCGATCCCTCGGGCAGCACGAGCAGCCCGGCGTCGCCCGCCAAGGCCTGGTCGATCAGGGCCTGGCAGGTCTTGAGGTTCTGGGTCCAGTCCGGCGCGGAGGCGAACTGTCCGACGGCGATTCTCATGGGGCGAAGACCTCCTCGGCTCCGATGCGACGGGATGAGATGCCCTGGGCGTGCAGCTCGGCGCAGAAGGCGGCGACCATGGCCGCGTTCGGGGCGGCGCCGTACGGCATCCAGTCGTGGCCGAAGGTCAGCGCCGTCGCGGTCAGGTCGGACAGCAGCCACGGCGTGGTGTCGGCGAGCAGCCGCCGCCGGGCCAGCCAGTGCCGCTTGGAGCGCTCGAACAGGTCCTGGACGGCCTGCGGCAGCCACGGGTGGCGCTCGACGCTCTCGCGCTTGAGCGTCACGAGGTGGATGCCGGGCACGAAACCGGTCTGCTCGTAGTAGGCGAGTTCGGCGGCGCGGTGGTCGGGCAGCAGGTGGCGCAGGCGGCTCCCGGGGGTGAAGAGCTCCGCGGGCATGAACGGCGTCATGATCGCGTCGAAGCGGCCGGCCGCGAGCCCTTCGGCGAGCCCTTCGTCCGTCAGCGAGACGTTGCCGGGGATCGGGACCGGGCCGGTCCTGTCCTTGCCGGTCTCGCCGGCGGCCAGCGGGCCGACCGTCCAGTCGATGCCGCCGAGGTCCACGCCCGCGGCTCTGAGCAGGGCCCGGGTCCAGGTGTTGCCCGAGTCGGGCCAGCCGGTGAGCCCGACGCAGGCGCCCTTGAGCTCCTCCAGCGAGGTCAGCTCGCTGTCGCGCCGGACCAGGACGCAGCGGTGCCGGAAACCGCGCATGACGAAGACGGGCAGGCCCACGAGCCGGTCGTCGCCGGCGGCGCGGCCGAGCACGTACCTGCTGAACGAGGTCTCGCCGCCGTCCAGGCCCGGCTCGCTCAGCACGTCGGGCGTGACGGCACGCGAGTCGAGGTCGAGGGCGAAACCCTCGGGCCTGACCGCCCCCGTCGCGACCGGCACGAGGTGGTCCCAGTCCCGCGCCGCCAGCCGAATCCGAATCTCGGCCACAAACCCCCCAAAAGACATTAGTTGCCCCGAATTGCGATGAACCATATGTTCAGGGAAAGGCCAACACAAGACGATCTTTGTTACTGAACAAAGATTTGCGGAACCCATGGGGGTTGAGTGGACGCCGCATGGCTGGCGGAACGCATCGGCGAACCGAGCGCGCGCGGGATCGCGACCGTCCTGACCGACCTGATCCGGGAGGGCACGGTGACCGCCGACACCCGCCTGCCGACCGTGCGCGCCCTGGCCAGGGAACTGCGGGTCAGCTCGGGCACCGTCGCCGAGGCGTGGTCGGAGCTGCGCCGGCACGGGATGATCCGCACCGACCGCCGCAGGGGCACGGTGGTGCTCGGCCCGCCCGACGTGCCGCGCCCCATCCGGTACGAGCGCATCGGCCACTTCGGGGACCGGCTGGCGACCGACCTGGCGATCGCGTCCCCCGACCCGGCGCTGCTGCCGCCGCTGGATACGGCCCTGGCCGCGGCCGCCCGCACCGACCGGCTCAACGACTACACGCGCGAGACGATCACACCGCGGCTGCGCGCCGCCGTGGAGCCGGGCTGGCCGTTCGCCGCGCAGGGCTGGCTCGCGGTCGGCGGCGGCTACGAGGGCGTGCAGCTGCTCGGCCAGACCGCGGCCCTGCCCGGCGACCGGATCGCGATCGAGGAGCCGACGGCGGCCCGGCTGCTGGACATCCTGGAGACGATCGGCGTCCAGATCATCCCGGTCGCCTGCGACGGGGACGGCCCGCTGCCCGGCGCGCTGGCCAAAGCCCTGCGGGCCAGGCCGGTGGCGTTCGTCTACCAGCCGCGCGGCCAGTCGCCCTGCGGCCACGCCGTCACCCCGGAGCGCTCCGCCGAATTGGCCGCCCTGCTGGAGCCCACGGCGACCCTCATCGTCGAGGACGACGGGATCGGCGAGCTGTCGGTCTCGCCGATGGTGAGCATGGGGACGCGATTCCCCGACCGTACGGTGCTGGTGCGGTCGTACTCCAAATCCCACGGCCCCGACCTGCGCATCGCGGTCATCGGCGGGGCGGCCGAGGCCGTGGAGCGGGTGCGCGTGCTGCGCAGCTTCGGCACCGGCTGGACCAGCAGGATCCTGCAGGACGCGCTGGCCCACCTGCTCGGCGACGCCGCGACGCGGGCCGGCGTCGAACGCGCCCGTGACACCTACGCGGGCCGGCGCGCCCGGCTGGCCGCGGAGCTGTCGGCCCGCGGCGTTCGCACGGGCGGGCGCGACGGCCTGGTGTTGTGGGTGCCGGTACGCGAGGAGTCGGCAGCGCTGGTCACCCTCGCGGCGCACGGGATCTCGGCGGCCCCGGGCAGCCGCTACGTGATCGACCCCGCGCCCGCCCACCACCTGCGGCTGGCCACGGCCCGGCTCACCGACGACCCCGGCGAGCTCGCGGAGCTGGCCGACGTGATCGTGCTGGCCGCCACGGGCACGCGGCTCAGCGCCTCGACCTGATCCCCGTGAGCCGGCGGAGGACGTCCCACCAGAACGGCGCCCCGAACAGCAACGCCACGTACGTCAGCAGGAATCCGGGCCAGTGGCTCGGCGTGGTCAGCCGGTCCCACCACACGCCGCCGTTCCAGGCGAACACCGGCTCGCCCCGCTCCGGGATCGACACGGCGAGCGGCGCCTGGCCGAGCATCCTGGCCAGCGCCGGCCGGCTGAGCGTGTCCGTGACGCACGACACCGGGTCGCCGCCCGTGCACCGCGCCTTGAGCTCGTCGTACGCGGCGGGCCCCGCCTCGGCGACGGCCGTCACGGAGGCGCGGAAGGCGTTGTCGCGCAGCAGCGTCTTGGCGTGCTCCAGCCCGTCCACGGTGAACAGCAGCGTCACCGCGACGCACAGCACGGTGACGACCCACCTGACGTAGCGCCGGTAGAGCATGGTGAGCCGCTGCATCTCGCCGTCGAACCAGGTCTCCACGCCCTGCCTGAACCGGTCGAGGTCGCGCTGCGCCGTCTCCCACACGCCGTTGAGCGGCCCGTGCAGCGGGCTGCCGATCTCCTTCAGCTTCGCCAGGAATCCCTCGACGCCGCCGGGCGCGCCCGCGGCCAGCTCCATCACGGCCACCGCGAACCGCCCCGGCGGGATGTCGGCGATGCTGGTGCGGCCCCTCTTGGGGTGATCGATCTCCCGCACCCGCTGGTAGAGCAGGGTGACCAGGGCGTCGTCGGACTCGCCCGCGCCGGCGGGCAGCTCCCCCGTCTCGGCGGGCGCGGGCCGGCCACTGTGCCGTGGGCGCGGGTCGCGCTGGAACGGCAGCGCCGCGAAGACGTCGCGTACGCCGGCCGGTAACCAGGACCGTCCCTGGGCGTCCGAGCCGTCCAAGGTGTCCCTGAGGTAGGCCCACAGGAACTTGCTGCGGATGGACAGCAGCCGCACCACGGCTTCGTTCAGGCCGCTCACCAGCAGCGACAGCAGCAGGAACGACACGACGAGGCCGAGCGCCAGGTCCACGTAAACGGAGAGCATCGCGCTTTGATACACCCGCAAGCCCCTGCGATCAAGCCCTCGCTCCGCTCGTCAGGCCGCCACCTCACCGTCGCGCCGGCCCTCAGGCGTAGAAGACGCGCTCCACCACCTTCCTGGCGCGGCGCGTCACGCGGCGGTAGTCGTCGAGGAAGTCCTCGGAGCCGTCCGGCGGGTAGCCGAGCGCCTGCGCGATCAGCCCGCGCTCCCCCGAGTCGCGCGGCACGCTGTCGCCCGGCCTGCCCTTGACCAGCATGATCGCGTCCCGGATGCGGGAGGCGAACCGCCACGCCTCGGCGAGCACCACCTCGTCCGCCTGGCCGAGCAGCCCTTCCGCCACGGCCGCGCGCAACGCCTCCAGCGTACGGGTGGTGCGCAGGGACGGCAGCGCGCCCGCGTGGCGCAGCTGCAGGAGCTGGGCCACCCACTCCACGTCGGACAGGCCGCCGGGGCCGAGCTTGGTGTGCAGGGCCGGGTCGGCGCCGCGCGGCAGACGTTCGGCCTCCATGCGGGCCTTGAGCCGCCTGATCTCCCTGACGGCGTCGTCGGGCAGGCCGTCCTGCGGGTAGCGCAGCTCGTCGATCATCGCGACGAACGCGGCGCCCAGCTCCGGGTCGCCGGCCGAGAACCTGGCCCGCAGCAGCGCCTGCGCCTCCCACGGCGACGACCAGCGCGCGTAGTAGGCGCGGTAGGAGGCCAGCGTGCGCACCAGCGGGCCCTGCCGCCCCTCCGGCCGCAGGTCGGGGTCGATGGCCAGCGGCGGGTCGGGGGCGGGCAGCGACAGCAGCCTGCGCAGCTCGTTGGCCACGGCGTGGGCGGCGTCGGTGGCCTCGCGCTCGTCCACCCCCGGCAGCGGCGAGTGCACGAACATGACGTCGGCGTCGCTGGCGTAGGAGCACTCCATGCCGCCGAGCCGGCCCATGGCGATGATCGCGAACGAGGTGAGCCGCGCGACCTTGCCGAGCGCGGCGTCGAGCGCGGCCTGGAGGGTCGCGTCGGTCAGCAGCGACAGCGCCGTGCCGACCGTCTCGATGTCGATGAGCCCGGAGATGTCGGCGACGGCCGTACGGAACAACTCTTTGCGCCGCAGCGCCCGCACGGCCGCGACGGCGTTCCCCGGGTCGCCCGCGTGCCGCGACACCGCGGCGGACGCCTCGCCCAGCAGCGACTCCCGCGAGCGCACGGCCAGCTCCTCGTCCGAGCCCAGCATCGCCACCGCGTCGGGCGCGTGCATGAGCAGGCCGGTCGCGTAGCGGCTGGTGCCGAGCACGCGCGCCATCCTGGCCGCCACCGCCGTCTCGTCGCGCAGCAGCCGCAGATACCACGGCGTGCTGCCCAGCTTGTCGCTGACCTGCCGGAAGCCGAGCAGCGCCGCGTCCGGGTCGGGCGTGTCGGCGAACCAGCCGAGCATGACCGGCAGCAGCGTGCGCTGGATCGCGGCCCGCCTGGACACCCCCGTGGTCAGCGCGGCGATGTGGCGCAGCGCGCCGGTGGGGTCGTCGTAGCCGAGCGCCTCCAGCCTGGCCGCGGCGGCCGACGTCGACAGGCGCGCCTCCGACTCCGGCAGCCGGGCCACGGCCTGCAGCAGGGGGCGGTAGAACAGCTTCTCGTGCAGCCGCCGCGCCTCCATCGCGTGCCGCCGCCACCTGGCGGTGAACTCCCCGACCGGGTCGGCCTGCATGCCCAGTGCCCGGCCCAGCCTGCGCAGATCGGCCTCGTCCTCCGGCACGATGTGCGTACGCCGCAGCCGGTGCAGCTGCAGCAGGTGCTCGACCTGGCGCAGGAACGCGTACGCCTCCGCCAGGCCGCGCGAGTCGTCACGCCCGACGTAGCCGCCGCGGGAGAGGGCGGCCAGGGCGGGCAGCGTGCCCCGGCGGCGCAGCAGCGGGTCGAGCCTGCCGTGCACGAGCTGCAGCAGCTGCACCGCGAACTCGATGTCGCGCAACCCGCCAGGGCCCAGCTTGAGCTGGCGCTCGCCCTCGGCGCGCACATGCGCCTCCACCCGGCGGCGCATCGCCTGCACGTCCTCGACGAAGTGCTCGCGGGTGGCCGCCGACCAGACCAGCTCGTTGACCGCCTCGACGTAGGCGGCGCCCAGCTCCAGGTCGCCGGCCACCGGCCGGGCCTTGAGCAGCGCCTGGAACTCCCACGTCTTCGCCCAGCGCCGGTAGTAGGCCAGGTGGCTGGCCAGCGTGCGCACCAGCGGCCCCGACCGGCCCTCCGGCCGCAGCCCGGCGTCCACCTCCCACAGCGAGCCCTCCGGGGTGGTCGTGGTGCAGGCCCGCATCATGAGCTGGGCCAGCCGGGTCGCCGAGCGCAGCGCCTTCTCCTCGTCGGCGCCCTCCCGCGGCTCGGCCACGAAGATCACGTCGACGTCGCTGATGTAGTTGAGCTCGCGGGCGCCGCACTTGCCCATGCCGATCACGGCCAGGCGGACGTCGGCGGCGTCGACCTCGGCCCGCGCGATGGCCAGCGCGGCCTCCAGCGCCGCGCCCGCCAGCTCGGACAGCTCCGCCATGACCTCCGCCAGCGTGGCCCGGCCGGTGAGGTCGCGCGCGGCCAGGTGCATCACCCTGCCCCGGTACGCCACCCGCAGCGCCGTCAGCGCGTCCGCACCCGATGCCGGCCCTTCCGGTGCCGCCCCGCCGGACCCCATGTCGCCGGCGCCCTGCCGGGGGGCGCCCGGATCGGCGCCGACCGCGCGGAGCAGCTCCTCGCGCGGGTTGCCCAGGCGGGGCTCGGCGAGCAGCGCCACCTGCTCCGGATGGCGTACCAGATGCTCGCCGAGCGCCGCGCTGACCCCGAGCACGGCGACGAGCCTGGCCCTCAGCTCGCCGTCGGCGCGGAGCCTGCCGGGCACGGACGGATCCCGCTCGGCCAGGCGGGCCAGCGAGGCCAGCGCCTGGTCGGGGTCGGCCACGTCGACCAGCGACTCCAGCAGGTCGTCCAGATCGGCTCCGGCCTGGCCGACGAGCCTGGCCGCCCTGGCGCCGTCGGCGAAACCGAGCTTGGCGAGCCTGGCGGCGGTGGATTCGATCCTGGGCACCCCTCCATAGTGGCAGCTCGCCCGCCGCCGGCCGCAGAGGCCGGCGCGACGTCGCGGACCGATGCGTTCGGTGGCCGCGGCCCAGGTCAGCGGTGGGCGGTGCGGATCACGTCCGCGAACGACTCCGCCACCGGGCGCCACGTCGCGATGAGGGCGCTCTCGGCCGACTTGACCTCGGCGTTGAGCTCCTCGGCCCCCTCCAGGGCCGTCTCCCCGCTCCAGGACGCGAAGATCTCGGGGGTGGCCTCCGGGTGGAACTGCACCGCCCAGGCGGCATCCCCGAGCCGGTAGGCCTGGTGAGGGTACGGCGAGCCGGTCATCAACGGCACCGCGCCGTCGGGCGGCCGCGTGATGACGTCCTGGTGGAACTGCACGGCCACGGCCGTGCAGATGCCGGTGAAGAGCCGGTCGGAGGCGGCGTCGGGCAGGGCGACCACCTCGCGGGCGCCCACTTCGAGCCCGTACGCGCCGCGCTCGACCGCGCCGCCGCAGGCCATGGTCAGCAGCTGCGCCCCCAGGCAGATCGCCAGCGTCGGCGTGCCCTCCTCGACCGCCCGCAGCAGCAGGTCGCGGGTGGCGGGTTGCCAGGGGCTGCGCTCGTCCTCCCATGCGGCCGCCGCGCCACCGAGCACGATCAGCCCGTCACCCGGGCGTACGGGAACCTCATCGCCCAGGTACGGCCGCACGACGTCGAAGTCCAGCCCCAGCCATTCGCCCAGATATCCGAGCCCGGCCTCGGCCTCGTGCTCGATGACGGTAACGCTCATATCGGCCCATTATCCGGAAATTTCCGAGCAAGTCGCTACATCCCGGGCGGAGCCCGGCCACGCCGGCGGGGGCCGCCGGCATCCCGCGGCGGACCGCCACCCGCAATCGGGCGTATCCGGCCGACAGGCACATACGCCACGTTTGATGGCCAAGCCACCTGTGCATATCGGGTCTGAGCATCGAAAGGGGAACTCGTGAAGATCGTCGCCCTCGAGACCATCCGGCCCGCCGTACAGCCCAACCTGCTGTTCGTCCGCCTGCACACCGACACCGGACTGACCGGGCTCGGCGAGGCGTTCTTCGGAGCGCTGACGGTGGAGGCGTACCTGCACGAGAGCGTCGCCCCCGTCCTGCTCGGCCTGGCCGGTCCCACGCCGGAACGGGTCGCCCGCCTGCTCACCCCGTACACCGGCTACCAGGGCTCCGGCGCCGAGACGCGCGGCAACGGCGCGGTCGATCTCGCCCTCTGGGACCTGCTCGGCCAGGCCGCCGGGCTGCCGCTCGTCGACCTGCTCGGCGGCGCCGTCCACGACGGCATGCCCATCTACAACACCTGCGCGGGCCCCGGGTACATCGCCACCTCGGCCCGGCAGGAGACCGGCAACTGGGGCCTGGCCACCGGCCGCTACGAGGACCTGAACGCCTTTCTCACCGACCCGGCCCGGCTCGCCCGCGACCTGCGCGAGCAGGGGATCGGCGGCATGAAGGTATGGCCGTTCGACGCCGCGGCCGAGCGTACGGGCGGCGCCGGCATCTCCCAGGCCGACCTGGACCGGGGGCTCGAGGTGATCGCCGCGATCCGGGAGGAGGCCGGCCCGGACATGAAGCTGATGGTCGAGCTGCACGGCCTGTGGAGCCGGCCGGCCGCCGAGACGATCCTGGCCGCGCTGGAGCCGTACCGGCCGTTCTGGGTGGAGGACCCGCTGCGCTCCGACGCGGCCGACGCCTACGCCCGCCTCGCCTCCCCCGTGCCGATCGCGGCCGGGGAGACGTGCGTCGGCCGGCGCGGCTTCAAGCCGCTGCTGGACTCGGGCGCCGTCGACGTCCTCACCCTCGACGTCCAGTGGACCGGCGGCCTGACCGAGGCCCGCAAGGTGGCCTCCCTCGCCGACGCCTACGGCGTGCCGGTGGCGCCGCACGACTGCACCGGGCCCGCCACGCTGGCGGGCTGCGTGCACTTCGTGTGCGGCCAGCCCAACGGGCTCATCCAGGAGACGGTCAGGGCCTTCCTGCACACCTGGTACGACGAGCTCGTGACGGGGTTGCCCGTCATCGAGAACGGCGTCGTCACGCCGGGCCGCGAGCCCGGTCACGGCGTACGGCTGCGCGAGGGCGACCTGGCCGCGCAGCGGCGCTTCTCCCGCTTGTGACGGCGATCCCCCTCAGGCGGGCCGCGCGCCGGCCCGAACCCTGACCGGCATCCCGCCGGCCGCCGCGCCGACCCGGTGGTCGCCGCGCCCATCGGGCCTTGCGGTCCTCCCCGGATGTGTCGTTGGCGAGGATCCGTCGCCTTGAGGGTGGGGCGACCGCCGGTGACGGCGCGGTGTCAGCGTGGAGCGATCCAGGTGGCGCGGGCCGCGGCCACCAGGGTGCCGTCGTCCTCGTAGATGGCGCTCTGCCCGAACATCTTGCGCCCGTCGCGGCCGGTCGGGCGGGCCACCACGGAGTAGCGGGCGCCGGGGTGGACCGGCCGGTGGATCTGCACGCCGAGCCGCCCGAGCAGCGCGGTCTCGCCCGGGCCGAAGTGGGCCCAGCCGGTGATGCAGTCGAGCACCGCCCCGACGATCGAGGCGGGAACACCTTCCTCGCCCGTCACGTTGAACGGCACCCGCCATCCGGCGGCCACCATGTCGGTGCCCTCCACGGGCCCGGGGAAGATGCGCAGGCCGTCGCCGGGCTCGCGCATGCCGCAGGCGAAGCACTCGGCGAACGGGTGCGCCCGCAGGCCGACGAATCCCGCCTCGGCGCGGGCGGCGTCGGTGAACGGCACGAAGCCGGGCCCCTCCAGGTCTTCGGCCACGGGGATCGCCTCGACCAGGAGCCGGTCGCCGTGGGAGAGGGAGACGGAGTTGGCCACGTGTTCGAGGCGCAGCTCGGTCTCCAGCGGGGTGGGAGCGTGGAGTGTGACTTCGACGGCTGGTCGGCCACCGTTCAGAGCCTCCGCCATGGTGCCCGCTATCCAGCCGCCGTTGGCGACCCCCACCGGGCCACGGAAGCGCTCGGGAACGGTCAGCACGGTCTGCAAGGCAGCCGTCGTCATGCCACACCCTCCTACATCGCCGCATATGGCGAAAAGTCCGTAATTGTCAATAGAAGCAGGCCGATTTTACCCAGACTCCCGATTCCCGCAGATGCCGGGGGTCTCGCGGCTGATCGACATGACCTACAACGCCTCGATGAGGTCCGTTGCTTCCCGCCCGTCGCGCGGCCATGCCTGCCATCACGCCTACCACGGGACCGTAGGCGCCCCACATCGCGCGGACGTGAGCCGGGGGTGAGAAGCAACGAAAATCGGCCTCACTCCGAACCGCTGCCGGGAGTGAGGCCGATCAAGGCGTCAGGCAGTACCCTATCCCGGCTCCTCCGGGTCCCGCGACCAATCCGCCGATACCGGCCTAGAGCCACAGGCGGTCATGCCATCAGACTGTCGGGATGGATCGGCTGACCTCATGGGAGCGCCGCACGAGCACGGCACTTCTCACCATTGGCACCGCGTTTCTCCTCAGCTGGGCGATCCCCATCGTCTTGCCCGGCCTTCCGCCCGTCGTGGACCAGGGGTTCTGGTACCTCCAGGTCTGCACCTATCTCCTGTTCACCGCGGACTACCTGATCCGCGTCTACCTGGCCCCCCGCCGCACACGGTTCGTCCTCAGGAACATCCCCTCGCTCCTGGTCGTCCTGCTCCCCCTCCTGCGCCCGCTCTGGCTGCTGCGCGCGCTGCTGCTCCTGCAGATCGTGGCGGAACGGATCCAGCTCCCGCTGCGGCTACGCGCGGTCGTGTACGTGAGCGGCACCGCCGTCTTCCTGGCCCTGGTCGGCAGCATCGCCGTGCTGGGCGCGGAGCGTGACAACCCGGCCAGCAACATCCAGACGATCGGCGACGCCCTGTGGTGGTCGCTCACCACGATGACCACCGTCGGGTACGGCGACCGCTTCCCCGTCACCGCCGAGGGCAGGCTGGTGGCGTCGGGGCTGATGCTGGCGGGGATCGCCCTGCTCGGTGTGGTCACCGCGGCCATCGCGTCCTGGTTCGTCGAGCGGTTCGAGCGCAACGCCGCCAGGGAGCGGCGTACCGAGGCCGACGTGGCCCAGATCCTCTCCGAGATCAACGAGCTACGCGGGGCGGTGGACGAGCTGGCCGGCCTCCGTACCGTCCTGGCCGGCATCGGCGACGACCAGGCCCGGCTGCACGACCGGCTGGATGCCCTGACCACGCGCCTGGCCCGCTGATGCCGGCCCGGCCGCGGGCGCGCGCCACGGCCCGGCTTCGACGAGTCTCTAAGAGCCTGCTGACGAAGGCTTAAGCCCTCGTGGGCATGGGGCCATAGAGGGCTGGTCCGATCTTGTTGATGTAACCCTGGTGGGACCATTGGGACAGCTGGACGCGGAAGCTGTTGACGTTCTCGATCCCGAGGATGGCGGCCAGCTCGGCCCCTTTCCAGGCCCGCCAGGGCTGGGCGGCCAGGATTTCCAGCACCTTGCCGCGCCGGTCGGTACTGGACAGCTCCGGAAGCGGTGGCGGGTCGCTCCAGCGGCCATGGGGCGGTTGTCCTGCCAGTTCGCGGGTCAGGCGGCGGGTCATCTGGTGCACGGTGGCCCACCAGATCATGGCTTCGTGGTGTTCGGGCTTGCGTTCGTAGATCCGCACCAGCCGGCGGTAACGAGTGAGCCAGGCGAATGTTCGTTCTGCCACCCACCTACGCGGCAACACGACGAAACCGCGCAGGTCATCGGAGCGCTTGACGATCGTGACGGTCAGGTGGAGCACGTCGCGCGCCCAGGCGAGCAGGCGTCCGGCGTAGCCGCCGTCCGCCCACACCAGCGCGATGGTGAACTTCGTCCGTAGCCGGGCCAGTAACGGGTGTGCGCCGTCACGGTCTTGAACCGACGCGGCGGTAACGATCACGCGCAACAGCAGCCCGAGCGTGTCGACCGCGATATGCCGTTTGCGACCGTTATCTTGAGCTCTTGAAATGATCATGCGGTTGACCTGGCGTCAGCGAGAGAGACGGTGTTCTCGACGAACGTGTCCGGCCTCCTGCTCAACACGGTCCGATCGTTTTCGAGGATTTTCTGTTCGGCGTGTCGTGGTTGCCGGGTTCGCCGAGGACGTCGCGTGTTCGGCGCTCGCCGAGTGCGTGGGCCAGGGCGTCGCGGAGCTGTCGATTCTCCTGTTCAAGGGTGCGGGTGCGTGCCATGGCGATCTCAAGGCGTCGCAGGAGCGAGGCCTCAGAGCTGCGTTGACGGTCCGGCGGTGACGGATTGGCGGGTCGCGGTGAGCGTTCGCGGAGCCGTCGTATTTCGGCTCGAAGGTCGTCTTGGGCGTAGAGCCACGAGCGGGAGACGCGGGCCTCGCGGCTGACGGTGTCGAAGTTGATCGGCTTGCCGGTGGCGTCCATGCGGCGGAGTGCAGCGAGGGCTCGTCGGCGGGTGTCTTCGGTGCGTTGCCGAGCGGCGGCGATGAGGTGGCGAGTGTTGTCAGCTCGCATCGGCTGCCCCTGGGGCGGGTTCGTCTTTCTCGATCTCGCCGATCATGCGGTCCAAGTTGGTGAGGACCTGCTGGTTCATCTCCACGACGCGGACCTGGCCCTTGTCCTGGGAGATGTCGATGAGGGTGAGGGTCCGTTGGCGCTGCTGGCGCAACTCAGGGAGGAACTCGGGGCCGGTGATGAAGACCGGGCAGGTCAGGCCCCGTTGACTGATCGAACCGCGTTGATTGTGCAGTTCAGGGCACTCTCACTCATGCGCACCATCTACGCCGTCACCCACCCGGAGGCGACGCACCACGTCGAGGGGATCGTCGGCGGCTGGCATGATTCGCATCTGACGCCAGCCGGCCTCAGCGCGGCGGCCTCCATTGCCCAGGCGCTGCGGGCCCAGATCCCGGACGGCGCCGATGTGGAGCTATTCTCCTCAGATCTGCAGCGCACCCGGCAAACAGCCGAGAAGGTTGGCGAGCTGTTCGGCGTGACACCGATCCTGGACCGCAGACTGCGGGAGAAATCCTACGGAGAGGCGGAGGGAAGGCCACAGGAGTGGCTGGACCAGCGATTCGTCCAGCCGCCGGTTGCCGGGGAGCGGTTGGAACACGACGAGGGCGTGGAGGGCGCCGAGACCAAGGCAGCGTTGGTGCAGCGCATCTACGCGGCCATGGACGAGATCTTGCAGCGCCCCTGCGAACACCAGATCATCGTGACGCACGGTGGCTCCCTGACAGTTGTCGTGGCGTCCTGGATCAAGATGCCGATCAAGGCGGTCGGCCACGCCTATTTCCGGGCGCCATCCGGCAGCATCACCACGCTGCACGAAGACGACTTCTACTACAACCGCCAGGTCGTCAATCTCGGTGACACCCGCCATCTCGACTCCGCCGAAGCCGGCTGACCTCTACCTGGCAGGCTTCGACGGCTAACGAGGTGACGTGCCACCGCTGAGCAGACTCCGGCCTATGAGGCTTCGCCAACCCACAAGAGCCGGGCGCCCGCGACACGCCGAGCGGCAGGCCATCAAAGACTCTCACGGTCACGTTCAGCACCTCACAGATTCTCGATGACCTTGAACCTCCTTCAAGATCAGTTCGGTTAAGCTTGTGTCAGGTGTTCACTCCTCAGGCCGGATCCTGCCCAACGCATCCGCATCGAGGAGATCCGCGACAACCTCATCGCCCGCATCGCCGAAGCCGAACGCGAAGGCTGGCTCGGCGAGGTCGAAGGACTCTAGGTCAGCCTGGCTGGCGCCGAGGAAAAGCTCCGCCAGCTCGATCGGCGCCACGGGCAGCATATGGCCGTGGACCTTGGCATCCCCACCACGCGCGGTGATCGATAAGCTCCACGAAGGTGCGCTGCCACATGGCCCTCAACCAAGATCGAGAACAAGTTCAAGAAGTGTGCATCAAACGCCCTTCAGAACACGATCAAGTGCCGCCCGGCCTGCAGGTCCCCAGTGCGGCTTGCCGCCGGGAAGGCCCCGGTCTCCGTTCTGCCCCATGAGCATCAGGAAGAGGCTCTTCATAGCGGCCAGCCCGCGGGCGCGCCGGATCGCCGCCTCGTCCGCGTGCGCGTACGCGTCGAAGAACCGTGAGGCCGTGCCCGCGGGGAGCAGCACCCACGCGGCGGCGAGGTCCCACGCCGGATCGCCGGCGAACAACGCACCGAAATCGATCACGCCCGAGAGCGTCCCGTCCGAGACGACGACATTCGCGGGATGGAGGTCACCGTGCAGCCACATCGGCGGGCCCTCCCACTCGGGGGCCGCGACGGCATCGGCCCAGACGGCCCGGACGGCGCGGACATCGCCGACGGCGTCGGGGTCAATGGCCTGCAAGAACTGCTCGAAGCCGCCCGTGCACCTCTTGGGGTGTTCGCGGCGGACCGAGGCGCCGAGGTCCGAACTGGCCGGGGCTTCGGCGGGCGCCTCCACATGGAGCGCCCGGAGGAAGCCCGCCAGCGTGTCGGCCGCGTGGGCGCCGCGGCTGATCGAGCCGTGGTCAAGCGGCTCGCCGGGAACCCACGTCATCACGGTCCAGTGCTTGGGGAAGCGCTCGGACGGTTCGCCGAACCGCACCGGGGTCGGCACCGGGAGCGGCAGGCGCGGGGCCAGCACGGGTAGCCACCGCCGCTCCTTGAGCTGGAACTCCGGGGTGCGGTCCATGCGCTGCATGCGCACGACCAACTCGTCCCCGAGGCGCCACATTTGGTTACCCCAGCCGCCCACCACCTCGCGGATGGCCAGCCCTGCAAGATCTGGATGTTGCTCCTGCAGCAGGTCACGGACCAGGTCTGCGGTGATCTCAATCTCGGTGTCGGTCATGCAAAGTCACAGTACTGAGGCGGCAGGCGGAGCGGCTCTCGTTATCCGGAACATCTCGCTGTGATTCCTCTGGCATCACCCATTCGGTTTCAGAGAGCTGCAGATCAGAGGCTTTGGGACGGAACGGCCCCGAAGTTCAGAGAAGCAGGCGTTGGCATGCGGGCAGCTCTTTTGGACGGGTAGCCCGCAGTAGCCGTTGGGCAGGGTTTGGGTGGCCATGCCGACGCGGGTCTTGGCCCACTGTGCCTGGGCGAGCGGCCCGTCGGGAGCGAGGGTGACCCGTTCGCCTTTGAAGTTGACCTTGGTGGCTTGTTCCCAGTGCCGCCGGACCGTCTGATCGGTGATTTTGGCGTAGCGGGCCGTCATCCGGTGGGACTCAGTCCGCGCAGGTCGATGGCGGAGCTGCCCGCGAGCTGGCAGTCGAGGACGAAGGCCTTCGGGTCGGGGCGGCCGGCGCGTTCCCATCGATCCTGGTGGTTGTGGCAGAAGACCTTGGTGGTGTTCTCCACCCAGAGCGTGCAGAACGGCATGCGGCACTCGGCGGTTCCGCTCGTGGTGAGGACCGCCTGCGCGATCCATGTCTCTAGCTCGGGACGGCCGTGCCGGACCCACCTGTCGTAGTGCTTGGCGCATAACCCGCGGCCGTTGATCCCGAAGCGGCACTCGGCGACGGCGCACTGGCGAAGGTCCACGTGCCCTCGGACCGGCGGGCCGGGGGCGGCGAGGAAGTCAGCCATGTCGGGGCGGCCGCGGTGCCGCCACCGGATGACGTGGCCGTTGCAGAGCCCGTGCTGGGCGACAAGACGATCGCAGTCGTTCACCGCGCATCGGTGGTGACGAACACCGGGTCGTGCGGGTCGGGATGGTAGACCTCGACGCGGAACTCGGCGCGCACGCTGGCCAGCAGCGTCTCCAGCAGCCCCGTCCTGGCGGGGATCGGCCCGGTGACGGTCACAACTGGACCTCCCGTCCGGTGAACCAGCCAGCGGCCTCAAGGCTCTGGCGGGCGTCCTCGACGGTGAGGTGGCCGTAGGTGTCGATGGTCGTGGTGATCGAGGCATGGCCGAGGAGTTCCTTCACACGCTCCATCCCGGCGCCCCGGCGCAACAGCCAGGTTGCGTAGGTGTGCCGGTAATGGTGGGGCTCGAAGTCGACCCCGTGCGGCGGCGTAACCGCAGGACCAGGTCATAGACCGCGCGGTAAGCCCATGGCCGCCCATGGGGCTCGGCGAAGAGGTTGACGAAGACGTAGTCGGAGTCCAGAGCGCCGTACTCGCGGGTGAGGTAGTCGGCGTAGAGCCGCATCAACTCGGCGCTGGCCGGGATCGTCCGGCAGATGCCGGCCTTGGCCCGCGCTCGGTTGGCGTTGGAGCGAGACGTGATGGTGACACTCTGCTCGGCGATGCCCATGTCCTCGTGCCGCAGGCCCAAGGCTTCGCCAATCCGCACGCCGCAATCCAGCAGAACGGCGAACAGGAGCCGGTCGCGTAGGTGCTCACAGGCGTCCAGCACGGCTTGTGCCTGCGAAGCGGTGAGCACCTTCGGTCTGGATGGGGACGACTTCAGCTTGATCGCGCGGCGCCGCTCCAGCTCGCCCTTGGCCATGTGGTGCAGGAACGGCTTGAACGACGTTGCGGCGCCCCGCCGCCCTGCGGGCTGCATGGTGATCAGCAGCCTGGCCAACTCGACATCGCCGTGGCGGGCATGGAACTCGCAGAACGAGGTTAGGGCAGCGAGTTTGCGGTTCACGCTGGCCGCCGAGCAGTGATGCGCCACCGTGGGCAACACCGCAACGTTCCCGGTGCGCGCCTCGGGCGGCAGCCGCAGCCAGGCGACGAAGCCAGCGACGTCCTCCAGGTCGGCCGCGCGCCAGCCGAGGCGGTGCCCATCCAGGTAGGTGAACCAGTCCATCAAATCGTGGGCGTATGCCTTGACGGTGTTGGGTGATTTCTCGATCGACGTCAGGAAGGCCAGGAACTGCTCCACCGGCTCGATCGGGACCTGGTCATCGCCGAGGAGAGTCCACGACTCTTCCTCCGACTCCAGCATGAATACTCGCTGAACCCGCATCGCCCCTCCCGCTGTTGCGTGCTGGACAGCGGTAGGTAATCGCATCCACCACGATGATCGGGGAGGGTCCAACATCCGTCGTGCACGTCATGGACAGCCGGAAACGTGCTCAAGATAATGCCCCTTCAGCTTCTTGCCTGCGTCAAAACCGCAGGCCGTAGCCCCGACGGTCTCAGCCGCTTTGACCGTCTGGGAGTCGATGCACGCGGCCGTCGGCAACTCATCGCGTCCGGCCATGACCCGTAGACGGCCGCGTAACCGCCCGGCGAGCCGTTCGGGCAGACCACGCCGGGACCAGCGCAGGAAGAACCCATACACCGCCTCGTGTGAGGGGAAGTCGACCGGCAGGGCCCGCCAATCGATCCCGTACCTGGTCACGTAGTTGATCGCGTCCAGCACCGCCCGCAGGTCATGGACCATCGGCCTGCCCGTGGTCGCGACCAGCTCGGCCATCACCGCCCGCGCCTCGACTTCCAGCACCGTCCACTCGGCATCGGTCAGATCCGACGGATACGACGGCTTTCGGCTATGACATCGGCACCCCGTGAAGCGCAACCACTGGCGCCCACGGACGTGAGCGTGTAAACAGACAACCACGGGCTCCTGGCCGCCGAGATGCGTAGACAACACCTCAGCTATCAGGAGCCCGCTCCTGTCCGCAGGCGTATCACTCCAGGACGCCCTCGATCAGGGCATCCTGGCCCCGGCCTCAGCGACCAAATCCTTCGTCAGCAGGCTCTTAGAGTTCAATTTCAGCCGGATGGTCCCAGGACCCCAATCTGGCGCGGGCCGCCTTCCGAGACAGGGAAACGCTCGCTCGGCTGACCAGCGGGATTCTCGCTGACCGGCCCGGGGCGTCTGGGCGAATGTTGGCGCGGTGCTTGGTGCCCGGTTCTTGCCCTGATCGCGGGCTGTCCCACCCTGGTGGCCCGAGCGCACGGACTCGCGCTGGACTTTGGCATTCATGTGCCCTAGGTGGTCCGGTAGGTGACGCGGCCGACCGTGAACGTGGGGCCGTTGGCGGTGTAGGTGGCTCCGTTGAAGAAGACATGGCCATGGCCCGGCCGTGCCGGGGCGGGCACGACGCTGGGCTTCCACACGCCGCCCTGATGCCATGGTGTGTCGTCGGTGCTACTCACGAGTTGGACCTGTGGAGTCCAGTGTGGCCGATCCAGCCGGGTTGCGTTTGACCACCACAGCCCGTCGCTGGGCAGCAGCGGTCGGTGGGCTGGTTGTCGGGCGGTCACCCGGTGATAGCCGCCGGTGGCGGGGGCGATGGCGGCATCGAACTCGTCGGTGGCTAGTTCGACTCGCCGGCTCCGCCAGCCGGTCAGGCCGTCGCGGCTCTCGGCGTAGCCGATGACGGGGTTGTCGGTGGCGGTCAGCCCGGTGGCGTAGTAAAGGCGCCACAGCCCGTGAGCGTGGACGACGTTGGGTTCGAGCACGGTGCCCCGCTCCCAGGGCAACGCGGCGGTGAACACCGGTTCCGGGCGGCGGTGCCAGCGCTTGCCATCCCACTCCAGGCAGCCGATCTGGTATGGCCCGTACAGCGTTCTCGAGGGCGTGCTGGCGTAGTAGATGCGCCGCACACCACCGGCCCGCACGTGGACCGGGCAGTGGTAACCGGTGGCGTCCCAGGCGCCGGTCGGCGGAGGAGGGGCCAACGCCGCGGCGACGGCGGAGTCGTCCGGCTCGGTGTCGATCATCCAGTCCGGGCTGTCGAGAGCCGCTCCGCGAGGCAGTCGCGCCGAGCAGAGGCCGACCACGGGCGACTCACCTGAGGTTGCGCCCAGCACCATCCACCAGTGCCCGTCCAGCCTGGCCACCGACACGTCGGCGACCGTGTCCAAGTTACGTAGGTGCGCGATGCCGATCCGGTCAGCACCACCGAGTATCGGCGTTTTGTTCCCGGCCACGATCGTGCTGAGCTCCGTGGCCGCTGCGGGCGGGGCACTGGCCGTGAGGCCGAGTGTGACCGCGCTGGCCAGCAGTGTCCGGCGGCTGAGATCCTGTCCGTATGGTCTGTGCACTGTTTCCTCCATGGCGAATATCTTCGATGATTAAACTATACAATCATCGAATCAACTTGGCGTGTGCGCGATGAACGAACTCGTCCAGGAACTGCTGACCTGTCAGCAGCGGATGGCCGCGCGCAGCCTTCGGTACAACGAATCGATCGCGCACAAACTCGGCGTGACGCCCACCGACGTCAAAGGCCTCGGCCTGCTCGTCCAGCGCCCGCACACACCGCGTGAACTCGCCGACGAGTTGGATCTGACCGCGAGCGCGGTCACCGCGGTCGTCGACCGGTTGGAGAACGCGGGCTTCGCCCGCCGCGAACGTTCGAGCACCGACCGCAGGCAGGTCATCGTTCACGCCGTGGTCGAGCAGGCGCAGCGAGCGGTCGCCCTTCACATCTCGTTGTACGAACGGCTCGCCGAGGTCGTGAGCTCCTACGACGAGAAACAGATCAGCACGCTTCTGGACTACATCGAGCAGTGCACCCGAATCCTCGCCGACGAAGCGGACAGGCTCGCCACCTAGTGCTGTGAGAGGGCAGTCTGTGAGCCTATACCCCTGATGTCATAGTGTGATTGAGTGAATCTGTAGCGTTATGTCTAGCTGGTGGGCGTGGACGTGTTGAGATGGCCGGGTGAGTGAACGCAAGCCGTACGCGACGGACTTATCCCCAGATGCGCGAGATCGTTAACGCGCTGCTGTACCAGAGCCGGACCGGCTGCCAGTGGAGCTTGCTGCCCCATGACCTGCCACTGCGCAGCGCGGTCATGTACTACTACACCGCCTGGCGTAAGGGCGGCACCGACCAGGCCATCCACGACCTGCTGCGCTTCCAGGTGCGGGAGAAACACCGACGATTAGCCGACCCGAGCCTGGTGGTGCTCGACACCCAGAGCGTGCGCGCCGCGGCCGGAGTCTCCGCCACCACGACCGGACGGGATGCGGCCAATTATGAGGGGCTGGATGTTATGCCGGGCCGGGTGGATCAGTGCTGGCTGATAGCGGCACGGGTGACCAATTGACCTCATAACGCCGGAGCTTCACCGTCTCCATCGAAGGGCTGTCGATGGAGGTGAGTACATGGTCAAGGCTGCGACGGACGGCCGCTACCCGGTCAGGGTGGCGGGGCCGTTGGCTGGGCTGGTGCACGAGTTCCGGCTGGAGCTGATCCGTCAGGGGTTCACGCCGCGAACCGCTCAGGGCCGCGCGTATGTGCTGGCGCATCTGAGCCGCTGGCTGGAGCAGGAGGGGGTGGCTCCCACTGAGCTGAGTGCCGAGCGGATCGCCGCGTTTGCCGCGGCGCGACAAGCTGGCGGCTGTCGACGGTGGCGGACGGATCGCTCGCTGCGGCCGATGCTGGGCTATCTGCGGGTGCTTGGGCTGGTCCCGCCCGAGGAGCCGCCTGCCCTGGGTCCTGTCGATGCGGTGCTGGAGAGGTATCGCAGCTGGCTGGAGCATGAGCGTCGGCTTGGCGAGCAGACGGTGAGTTTGCGCTTGCACTGGGCCGCCAAGTTCTTGATCCCCCAGGTCGAAGGCGGACGGCTGGAACTCGGCCGGATCGCTCCGCAAGCGGTGACGGCGTTCGTGCTGGAGATGTCGCAGCATTACGGATCGGCTCGATGAAGCCGTTGACCTCGGGTCTGCGGTCGCTGCTGCGGTTCTTGTTCGCGGCAGGCGACATCGACCGTGACCTGTCGCCGGTGGTGCCGTCGGTTGCCGGCTGGCAGCTGAGCGGGATTCCGGTCGGTGCGGATGACGAGGCAGTCACCACGCTGCTTGCCTCGTGCAACCGGGCCACGGCGATCGGGCGGCGGGACTTCGCGGTCCTGCTGCTGATGGCCAGACTGGGGCTGCGGGCGGTAGAGGTCGCGCGGCTGCGCCTGGAAGACATCGACTGGCGCGGCGGCGAGCTGACGGTTCGGGGCAAAGGCGGCCGCGTCGACCAGATGCCGCTTCCATCCGACGTCGGCGGCGCCCTGGCCGACTGGCTGCGCAACGGCCGACGGCCATCGACGTTGCGGGAAGTGTTCACCCGCACGATCGGCCCGGACGCACCGATGAAACGGCAGTCGATCGTGACGGTGCCGCGCCACGCCTCGTTACGGGCCGGCATTGCGATGGTGGGCGCCCATCGACTGCGGCACCGCGTTGCCTGCCGAGTGCTGGCCGACGGCGGGTCCCTGGCCGAGGTCGCCGAGTTGCTGCGGCACAACGATCACGCGAGCTCGGCAATCTATGCGAAGGTCGACCTGACCGCGCTTGCCGCGGTCGTGCGGCCCTGGCCGATGGCGGTCGGCGATGACGACACTGCGTGAGGCCGTCGACCGCTACCTGGCGATTCGCCGGAGCCTGGGCTACAAACTCAAGGCTGAGGGCCGGATGCTCGGTCAGTTCGTCGTCTTCTGTGACACCCGCGGGCTGGACCACGTCACCGTCGCCGCGGCAGTGGAGTGGGCCACGACCCCGGCCGGGGCGGATACGTCCTGGTGGGCGGCGCGACTGACCGTCATTCGCGAGTTCGCCCGGTTCCAGGCCGCCTTCGACACCCACACCGAAGTCCCGCCGACAGCCTTGCTCCCACGCACGGGGGACCGCTGCGAGCCCCACCTCTATTCACCGGCGGAGATCACCGCGATGCTGCAAGCGGCCCGGAGATTCAAAAACCCGCTGCGCGCCGCCACCGTCGAGGCGTTCATCGGTCTGATGGCCGCCACCGGCATCCGAACCGGAGAGGCGATGGGTCTGGACCGCGGTGATGTGGATCTGGACAGCCCCATCCTGCTGATCCGGGGCACCAAGTTCGGCAAGTCCCGCCTGGTCCCGCTACACTCCAGCACCGCCGAGCACCTCGCCGCCTACCAGGAGCGGCGCGACGAACTGTGTCCGCACCCGTCCACCACGGCGTTCTTCGTCTCCTGCGACGGCACCCGCCTGAACCACCACAGCGCCAGCACGGCCTTCGCCCGTGTGCTCAAGACCGCGGCGATCACCGCCCCGGCCGGGACGGCCAAGCCGCGGCTCTACGACCTCAGGCACACCTTCGCGGTGACCACCATGGCGAACTGGTACGCCACCGGAGCCGACGTCGCGCACCTGCTACCGGCCTCTGTCGACCTACCTCGGACACATCAGCCCCGCGACCACGTACTGGTATCTGCACGCCTGCCCGCAACTGATGGCCGAAGCCGCCAAGCGACTGGAAGCCGCCTGGGAGGAATCATCATGACCAGCCTGGCCCCGATCATGCAGGGATACTTCACCGAACGGCTCACCGACCGCCGCGCCAGCGAACACACCATCGCGGCCTACCGCGACACCTTCCGCCTGCTGCTGCACTACGCCCAAGCTGAACTCGGCCGACCACCCGCAGCCCTGGACCTGGCCGACATCGACGTCCACTTCGTCAGCAGCTTCCTGGACCATCTCTAGACCGACCGGAACAACAGCATCGCCACCAGCAACGC
Source organism: Nonomuraea deserti (assembly GCF_004348685.1). GTDB lineage: Bacteria > Actinomycetota > Actinomycetes > Streptosporangiales > Streptosporangiaceae > Nonomuraea > Nonomuraea deserti. The sequence goes on from NZ_SMKO01000030.1 coordinate 61,736, forward strand.
TCGGCTGGCCGCGATCCACTCCCTGTTCGGCTACGCGGCGCTACGCTGCCCCGAGCACGCTCTGCTCATCCAGCGCCCGGCATAACATCCAGCCCCTCATAATTGCCTGCGTCAAAACCGCAGGCCGTAGCCCCGACGGTCTCAGCCGCTTTGACCGTCTGGGAGTCGATGCACGCGGCCGTCGGCAACTCATCGCGTCCGGCCATGACCCGTAGACGGCCGCGTAACCGCCCGGCGAGCCGTTCGGGCAGACCACGCCGGGACCAGCGCAGGAAGAACCCATACACCGCCTCGTGTGAGGGGAAGTCGACCGGCAGGGCCCGCCAATCGATCCCGTACCTGGTCACGTAGTTGATCGCGTCCAGCACCGCCCGCAGGTCATGGACCATCGGCCTGCCCGTGGTCGCGACCAGCTCGGCCATCGCCGCCCGCGCCTCGACTTCCAGCACCGTCCACTCGGCATCGGTCAGATCCGACGGATACGACGGCTTTCGGCTATGACATCGGCACCCCGTGAAGCGCAACCACTGGCGCCCACGGACGTGAGCGTGTAAACAGACAACCACGGGCTCCTGGCCGCCGAGATGCGTAGACAACACCTCAGCTATCAGGAGCCCGCTCCTGTCCGCAGGCGTATCACTCCAGGACGCCCTCGATCAGGGCATCCTGGCCCCGGCCTCAGCGACCAAATCCTTCGTCAGCAGGCTCT
>NZ_SMKO01000310.1 GCF_004348685.1 Nonomuraea deserti
GTTTCCTGGGGGTCGTGGTGGCCGGCCTGTGGTGACGGCTTGTGGATGTAACGTTGGTCGCGAGGCCGGTGGTGAGGCAGGCGGCGAGGGTGAGGGTGCGGGGGAGGCTGGTCATGGTTTCCTGGGGGTCGTGGTGGCCGGCCTGTGGTGACGGCTTGTGGATGTAACGTTACGGCTCGTTGTGCCGTGGCTTCGGTGGTTCTGGTGTTTCTGCTGGTCGGGGTGGGTGTGAGGGGGTGTGGTCGGCTGGTTCGCCAAAACTTCGAGATTGGCGTTCACAAGATCACCTCGTTCCTGCGGCGGTACCGTCGACGGCACGGGCACGGTCGTCCCGGTGGACACCCACCTGGACGGCATCACCGTCTACGCCGGCACCGGGACCGTGGTCAGGTGCGACGCCGGGCAGCCCCCCGGCGCAGAACCCGCCGCTCGACGGCACGATCCAGCGGCGGGTGCGTTGGCGTCGGCCGGAGGCGTCGACGGAGGTCTCCCAGTACGGCAGGGCGATCTGGCCGCACAGTTTGGAGATCGTCTCGGTGTCGTCGGGGTCGCTGGTCGAGCCGGCGTGGGCCTCGAGGAAGGGCGTCAGGGCGGGAACGCCGTTGCTGTAGCGCCCGCACACGATGTCGAAGATGTCGCCTTCGGCCGACAGGATGGCCAGCCGTCCGCCCTGTTCGGACAGGATGGTGGAGCATTCCTCGGGGGTGACGTTCTTGGCGATCAGTTGCACCTCGTGGGGCACGGCCGCGTCCGCCAAGGCCAGGGCGGTCGATTCGGCCTCGGCCAGATCGTTCGCCGAGCCGCTCCTGACCGCCTTGGTCCTGGCCTGCTTGTCGGCCTCCTCCAACTGCAGCCGGAGCAGTTCCGCCTGCCTGGTTCTGGCCCGTCCCGCGAGAATCAGCGTCTCCTCCGCCGCGTACAGCGGCGCCGTCATGGCACGGAACACGGCCGACTTCCTGGTGGCCGGCGGCGCCACCGAGGCGAGGAAGAGGTGCACGGGTTCCTGCCAGCCGCCGCGTACCCTGACTTCCGCCTTGCCGCCGGCGGCGGCGGACAGCCCTCCGAGGCCGAAGGCGGCGGCGATGTCGGGAGGGGTCTGGGTCTCTTCGGCGACCGCCTCGACCATGGCTTGCAGCCAGGCCGGCAGGCAGGCGATGGGGAAGGTGGGCGGGATGAGCCGGGATCCGAGTGGGATGATTTCGTCCCAGGTGTCCTCGCCGCCGGGGGCGTCAGCTCGCGCTTTGAGACCTGGCTTGCCGATGTCGGGTGCCCAGTTCGGTTCGGTCGCGGACATCACCCATGGACCTCCTCGTCGGTGAAGGGCTTGGGGGTCCAGACCTCGATGAAGTCGCCCATCGTGCCGCCGGCGCTGAGGTGATCGTGCGCGTCCTTTCCGTGGCGTGCCTGGATGACATGGATGCAGCGGGCGACGGGCATGAGGCTGTCGACGACAGTGCGCGCGTGACGGCGGCCTGCCTCGTCACGGTCGGCGACGATGGACACGTCGGCGCCGCGGAAATACCGCGCGAAGTCCGGCTGCCATTTCCCGGCGCCCATGGGATTGCAGGTCGCGACGATGCCCCGATGGGCGCGGAGAGTCTCGACGTCCTTCTCGCCCTCGGTGATGACCACGACGTGCTGTTCGCGGACGGTCGTGGCCGCACGGCATCCACCTGTCGTGACGCTGCTGTGGCGGAAGCTGATGGTCCGGCGATGGTGGCCACAGGGCGGACATGGGAAGGTCGAGTGCCGCCACGATGTCCGGAGTGGAGCATTTCGGCCCACCGTGGCAGGTGATCAAAACCACGCCCTGGCCGGTGACGCCGACCGAGAGTGACGGGTGCCGGTCTTCGTGGGCGGGGCACAGGGTGTCTACCTGCGCCTGAGCGGGTTCAAGAGCGAAGCCGAACTGATCGACTTCTACGAGAAGGCAGGGCTCCTGCTCGACATTCCCGAGGCCGGGCCGGAAGGTCACGAGGCTCGGATGGAGATCCTGGACATGATCAAGGCGGCGCACCGGAAACAGGGGCCGCTGCCCGACTATGAGGAACTCCGCGGAAGTTCCAGGCGGGGCAGCCATTGCAGGCGATGACGTTCGGGCAATATTGGGACGATTGGGTGGAGCGGCGTCGCCAGCTGAAGGACATCCGCGAGAGCACGCTACTTGGCTACATCTCCCCCTGGAAGACCCACATTCGCGACGTGCTCGCGGGCGTGCGAATGGACCGGCTGTTCGTTCCTGTCGTCGAGCAGGTGTTCACCAGGATTGATCAGAAGAATCAGGCGCTGCTCGCCGCGCGAGCGTCTGACGACCCGACGGTTCGGGCGTCGGTGCGCGGGAAGCGGATCACCGGGCCGGTGACCCAGCAACGGATCCGGGCGACGATCCGTACGGTGCTGGCCTCCGCAGAACGAGAGCACGTCGTCACTTTCAGCGCCGCCAAGCTGGTGAAGCTGGAGGCGGGGAAGAAGGCCAAGGGCGTGGTCTGGACAAAGGCGCGTGTGGAGGCGTTCGGCCTGGCCTACGAGAAGCGTCTTGCCGCGGAGCGGGCAGCGCCCGTGAAGCCGAAGAAGCCGCTGGAGCGGTTCAAGGTGTGGTTGTCCACGCCGCGGCCGTCGCCGGTGATGGTGTGGACGCCGGCGCAGCTCGGCGCTTTTCTCGACTACGCGGCGAGTGATCGGCTGTACGCGCTGTACCACCTGGTCGCGTTTCGAGGGTTGCGGCGGGGTGAGGCGTGTGGTGCCCGCTGGCTCGACGGCGACATGGATGAGGGTGTGCTGGCTACGGCCAAGCAGCTGATCAATGTCGGACGGGAGGTGAAGGAAGGTTCACCGAAGACGGAGTCGTCGGATGCGGTGGTCGCGCTGGACGCGGTCACGGTCGCTGTGCTGCGGGCGCACAAGGTGCGGCAGAACGCGGAGCGGCTGTCGTGGGGGCCGGTATGGACGGACACCGGCCGGATCTTCACGCGGGAGGACGGCCGCGAGTTGACGCCCGACTGGGTCAGCGAGCATTTCGAGCGGTTGACGTTCGCGGCCGGCCTGCCGCCGATCCGGCTGCACGACCTTCGCCACGGTGCGGCCACGCTGTCGTTGGCGGCCGGCAATGACATGAAGACGACGTCGGCGATGTTGCGGCACTCGAGCGTGTCGATCACGGCCGATCTCTACACGACGGTTCTTCCGTTAGTGGCGCGGGAGGCGGCCGAAGCGAGCGTCGCGCTGGTGCCCAGGGCGACGGCGGTGGGAGAGACGTCCGTGACTGGCGGTCTCCCTTCGGTCTCCCACGGGACAAACCGGGAGTCCCAAGCTGATACGGGATCAAGGAAGCCGCAGGTCGGACCTGCAACGAAAAGTAGGGCGGGTGGGACTTGAACCCACGACCCACGGATTATGAGTCCGATGCTCTGACCGGCTGAGCTACCGCCCCTGGATTCAGTTGTGTGACGTGCGGTGGGCGTCGAGAGGATCATGCCGCCGCCCCGCGCATGCTAAGGCTAGAGCATGGGAACCGCTTGTGGCGCCCGGCTGGAGGGGAGACATCCCCGCACACATCATTCCACGCCCGGACGTGTTGGTGGAGCCTGAGCCGATCATATTCGGGTCGCGGCCGGGCCCTCCAGCACCGCGACCGGGAGGCGGGGGGTCGAGTGGGCTTTCCCAGCGGGTACGCAGGTAAGCCCGGTACCGTCTGGGCGTGGCTGTCAGACTGATCTACGAGACCCACTCCACCACCGTGGACAACGAGACGGGCATCGCCACCGGATGGTTGCCGGGTGAGCTGTCGGCGCTCGGGCGAACGCAGGCGGTGGAGCTGGGGGCGCGGCGGCGGAAGGTCGACGTCGTCTACTCATCTGACCTGCGGCGGTCCGTGCAGACGGCGGGGATCGCTTTCGGGGACGGCAAGGAGATCAGGCTCGACCGGCGGCTCAGGGAATGCGACTACGGGATCTACAACGGGCGGCCGGTGAGCGAGGTCGCGGCGTTGCGGAGCAGGCACATCGACACCCCGTGGCCGGGCGGGCAGAGCTACCGGCAGGTGGTCGCCGAGACGGCGGTGTTCCTGCGGGACGTGATGGGGGAGTGGCAGGGGCGGACGGTGCTGGTGGTGGCGCACACCGCGAATCTATGGGCGTTACGGAACCTGCTGCACGGCACGTCGCTGGAGGATCTGGTCGGTCCGTTCGAGTGGCAGCCGGGGTGGGAGTTCGAGCTGGTCTAGAGCGTTCGCGTCCGGGCGCCGGGAGGTGCGTGGCGGTCGTGCGCGGGACGGGAAAGCGGTCGTGCGCGGGATGAGGGATCGGTCGTGCGCGCGACGAGGGGAGCGGTCGTGCGCCGGACGTGGGAGAGGGCCGGCGAATGTCGGGTGCTGCTCGGCACTCGCCGGCCCTCGGGTCTCAGGTGGTGCTCATGGCCGGTTCAGGCCCAGCGTGTACGTGCCGGACCCGCTGTAGGCGTGCACGCGGTACCGGTAGTAGCCCGCGGTCCCGTTGTAGTTGATGGTCTCGTCGGAGTTCGGGCTGTCGCCTCTGGCCACCACGGTCCAGGAGTAGCCGTTCCACTTCTGCAGGTACACGTCGAAGTCCGTGCCGTCGGGCGCGTCCAGGCAGGCGGCGTGGGTGCCGGAGGTCGTGGCCTGGTAGTAGGAGCCGTCCGGCTGGTACGCGCTCTGGTTCCCGCCCAGCGACCCCGTGTAGGTGTCCTCGTAGCTCTGGCAGCCCTCCGGCGGGTCCGGGTCGCCGCCGGAGGTGATCAGGGTGAGGTCGCCCACGGAGAGGAGTTCACCGAGGGGCTGGAAGTACGTGGTGCCGCCGACGCTGCAGTTGCCGGAGCCGCCGGAGGTCATGCCCTGGGCCTGGTCGCCCGAGATGAACGAGCCGCCCGAGTCGCCGCCTTCGGCGCACACGTTCGTCCGGGTCAGGCCGGATACGGTGCCCTCCGGGTAGTTGACGGTGGCGTTCAGCGCGGTGACGGTGCCGCAGTGCCACTGGGTGGTGGAGCCGGAGCGGCACACCGAGCCTTGGGGCTGGGTGACGGTCGAGCCGCGTACGGGGAGGGTGCCGGCGCTGTAGCCGTTGACCACGCCGGGCGCGGTCCAGTTGGAGTTCGTCGCCACCCAGGCGTAGTCGTTGCCCGGGAACGAGGAGATCTGGAACGTTCCCTGCGCGACCCGGTTGTACCCGGTCGTGGTGACGCCGGTGCCGCCGCAGTGGCCGGCCGTGGTGAAGCCGAGCTGGGTGCCGCGCCTGGCCGCGAAGCCGATCGAGCACCGGTAGCCTTCCGACGTGTAGTACGCGTCCCCGCCGCGGATGTCGTAGAACGGGCGCGGGCGTTCGGTGGACCGTTCGAATCTCACGGCTTCGGCGTCCATGCCGCTGGAGGCGATCCACGATCGCGCCGCCGTTTCGTCGCTGGTCTGGACGACGACCGCGTTGTCCTGGGGCGAGATGGCCCAGCTGTGCACGGTGGCGGGCGGGGCGGCCTTGTCGAGGCCCTCCTTGACGTGGGCGAGCTGGGCGAACGTTCGGGTCACGATGCGTGCTCGGGCGCCCGCTCGGGTGATCTCGGTGGTGTCGGAGGGGTCGACGCTGGCGGCGACGAGGGCGCTTTCGGCCCCTTCGTACCAGATGCCGGCGTAGTCGTCGCCGAGCCTCTTGCGCAGGGTGGGCGCTGCGGCGTTGCCGCGGGACTCGTTGGCGAGGCGGTTGATCGCCTGTTCCTTGGTGATGCCGAGGTCGCGCTGGATGGCGTCGACCACGCCGGAGGGGGGTTTCGCCGCTGACGCGGGGGTCGCGGTCACGACCAAGGCGCCGATCGCGACGGCGATCAGCGCGGGGGCTCGGAGCATGGAGGGTCTCCTTGCTGCTGGGGGTGCCGTAAAGGTAACGGCGAACTCAGGAGCGGAGGAGTACTAGTTTGCCCCTATCACCGGGTTATGGAGCGGTTCCATATCCCGGGTTACGTACAAGCCAGTCGTTGTAGACCGGGCTCTTGCGTACGGCGTCCATGTGGGCCTGTTTCGCCTGCGCCGCCACCCAGGCGGCGTCGGGGGAGGTGGGGTGGCGGCCGAGGAGTTGCCGCCAGCGCAGCGGCGCGCCGGCCAGTGGCACCATGATCAGGCCCTGGGCGGGCTGGTGGGTGGCCTGGCACAACACCGCGGCCCGGCCGACCTGCGCGAGGTGCGTGCACGTCGGCACGTCCGTCTCGTAAATCGTGCCGGGCGTGAAACCGGCCCTGGCGCAGGCCATCGCGAAGCAGTCGGCGAAGCAGCCGTCCCCCGGGGTTACCGCCCACTGCTCCTCGGCGAGGTCGGCCAGCTCGACCTCCTTCTCCTTGGCGGCGGGATGGTTCTCGGCGACCAGGCAGAAGACGGGGTCGACGCTGATCGTCTCCCACAGCAGCGAGCCGGTGGGGGTGCCGGAGGCGCCGCAGGCGCCGGTCAGCACGTAGTCGAGGCGGCCGAGCTCGGCCATGCTGTTCAGCTCGTGCGCCGACCAGGAGGTGAACGTGCTGATCGTGCGCTCCGCGGCCAGGCGGTCGACCAGGCCGCCGAGGATGGGGCCGTTGGTGGCGCCGATGCGGAAGCCGGGGGAGGGGGCCTGGGCGAAACGCAGCGCTTCGTCCTGGAGTTCCTTGGCTGCGGGGAGCAGCACGCGCGCCCTGGCGAGCACCAGCTCGCCGAGCCGGGTGGGCCGGGCGCCGCGGCGGTCGCGCTCGAACAGGGCGCCGCCGAGCACCCTCTCGATGCGCTTGAGCTGGGCAGTGAGGGCCGGTTGTGCCAGCCCGAGCAGGGACGCGGCCTTGCTCACACTTCCCGCGTCCGCGACCGCGCGAACGATCCTGAGGTGCCTGAGCTCGAGGTCCATAACGGGAAGGTAAGGCGGCGATGTCTTACAAACAATGCCTAAATGTCAGGAAATGTGACAGATATTGTTGCTGGTCTTCTGGGGTAGAGGGAGCCCATGACGACGATGGGAATAGACGCGGGCGTGCTGAGCGACGACGACCTGGTGCGTGAGCTGCGGCAACTGCACGCCACCCGGAGCGAGACGTTCTTCCACGGATCGGACGACGCTCTCGCGACGCACACGTCGCGTACCGACGAGCTGGAGACCGAATACCTCCGCCGCCACCCCGAGCGCGAAATCGACCCGATGCGGCTGAGGGAGGGAGCGAGGCAGCGATCATGACAGAGGGCCACGATGTCCAGTCCCTGTCGGACGTGGACATCCACGTGTACGAGGCGGTGGCCTCCGAGGCGGTGGAGCACGGAGGCGCGGGGCTCGCCAGGTTGGTACGGGCGACCGGCCTGGACGAGGACGACGTGCGGGCGAGCCTGACCACGCTGATCGAGCACGGTCACGTGGTGCCCAAGGGCGAAGGGTACGCGCTGGGCCCGCACACGTTCGAGGTCGAGTACTGACGGGCCATCCCCACAC
>NZ_SMKO01000311.1 GCF_004348685.1 Nonomuraea deserti
TCAACCCGTTACTCGCACCGTCCTGATTGATCGCACTGCCCCGCACCACCGCCAGCACCCGATGCCCCAGCCGGCGAGCATCCGACAACCGCTCCACCAGCAACATCCCGACACCCTCAGCCCACCCCGTGCCATCAGCACCAGCCGAGAACGCCCTACAACGACCATCAGGCGACAGACCCCGCTGACGCGAGAACTCCACGAACGTTCCGGGCGTCGCCATGACCGTCACACCGCCGGCCAGCGCCAGGTCGCACTCGCCCGACCGCAGCGCCTGCACCGCGAGGTGCAGCGACACCAGCGACGACGAGCACGCGGTGTCGACCGTCACCGCCGGGCCCTCGAACCCGAACGTGTACGACACCCGCCCGGACGCGATGCTGCCCGAGTTGCCGGTGCCGACCAGCCCCTCCAGCTCCTGGGGCACGGTGGCGGGGGCGTAGTCGTGGTACATCACCCCGGCGAACACGCCGGTCCGGCTGCCCCGCAACCCGGCGGGATCGATCCCCGCCCGCTCCATCGCCTCCCACGACGCCTCCAGCAACAACCGCTGCTGCGGATCCATGGCAAGGGCCTCACGCGGCGAGATCCCGAAGAACGCCGGGTCGAACTCCCCCGCCTCGTACAGGAAACCACCATGCCGCGCATACGTGGTCCCGTGACTGTCCGGGTCCGGGTCGTAGAGCTTGTCCAGGTCCCAGCCACGGTCGGAGGGGAACTCCCCGATCGCGTCCTGGCCGGAGGCCACCAGGTTCCACAGGTCCTCGGGTGAGAGCACCCCGCCGGGGAAACGGCAGGCCATTCCCACGATCGCGATCGGCTCGCGCGCCGCCTCGGCGAGAGAACGGTTCTGCGCACGCAGCCGTTCCGTCTCCTTCAAGGAGGAACGCAGGGCCTCGATGAGCTTGGTGTCGTTCGCAGCCATTCTCGCCTCGTACTCTTCGTGCTACCGAAAGGGGGATCTACGCCTGGGCGGCGGGGATGTTCTCGGTGATCGTCCGCATGACCGCGGCGGCGTGGTTGTTCAGGTAGAAGTGACCGCCGCGGAAGACGTGCAGGTCGAACGCGCCGCTGGTGTGCTCTTTCCAGCGCGCCGCCTCGTCCGTGGTGACATGGGGGTCACGGTCGCCGGTCAGGACGACGATCGGTGCGCCGATCCTGGCGCCGGGCGAGCAGCGGTAGGTCATGATGGCCGTGTAGTCGCCGCGCAGCGAAGGCAGGATCATGCTCTGGAGCTCGGGGTCCTCCAGCATGCGCACGTCGGTGCCGCCGAGCCGCCGCACCTCGGCGATCAGCGCCTGGTCGCCCTCCTTGTGCACGGTCTCGACGCGTACGCACGAGGGCGCGCGCCGGCCGGAGGCGAAGAGCACCTGCGGTGCGATGCCCCGCTCCATCAGCCTTCTGGCCACCTCGAATGCGACCACGGCGCCCATGCTGTGCCCGAAGAAGGCCATCGGCCGGTCCGCCAGCGGCACGATCTCCGCCGTGACGCGGTCCGCGAGTTCGCCGATGTCGTCGATGCACCGCTCGTGGCGGCGTTCCTGCCGGCCAGGATACTGGATCGCCAGGACGTCGAACCGCGGCGTGAGCTGCTTGGCGACCGGGTGGAAATAGGAGGCCGAGCCGCCCGCGTGCGGGAAACAGATCAGGCGCGTGGCCGTCTCACGGCTGTCCGGCGCGGCGAAGAAGCGCCGCACCCACGTTCCGGTTTCGGTGATCACTGGGTCTTCCTTCCGTTGATGTCCGCACTCACCCTGGCGACCAGGAGTTCGGCGCCTGGAATGTGTGCGGCTCGTCCCAGGCGGGCGGCCGGGAGGAGGCGCTGCCGTACCAGCTGTTGGGCCGGCCGCCGGGCCGGGACCGGCTGTTCCGGTCGTCCGCCCGTGGCGCGGACCAGGGCGGCGGCGGGGCGTTCCCCTCCTCCGCGCCCGGCGCGAGGCGGTGCAGCAGCGCCGTCACCACCGCGGCCAGCTCCTCCTGGTCCAGCTCGCCGCGGACGAACCTGAACACCGCCCCGTCGCCGCCCATCACATCGGCAGGTTTCCGTGCTTGCGGTACGGCACCTTCGCGGTCTTCGCGCGGAGCATGGCGAGCGACCGTGCCAGGACCGCCCTGGTCTCGGCCGGGTCGATCACGTCGTCGACCAGCCCGCGCTCCGCGGCGTAGTAGGGGTGCATCAGCTCCTGCCGGTACTCCCTGATCAGCCGGACGCGGGCCGAGTCGGGGTCGTCGGCCGCGGCGATCTCCTTGCGGAACACGACGTTCGCGGCGCCCTCGGCGCCCATGACGGCGATCTCGTTCGTGGGCCAGGCGAAGGACAGGTCCGCTCCGATGGAGCGGGAGTCCATCACGATGTACGCCCCTCCGTACGCCTTGCGCAGGATGACCTGGATGCGCGGGACGGTGGCGTTGCAGTACGCGTACAGCAGCTTGGCCCCGTGCCGGATGATGCCGGCGTGCTCCTGGTCGCGGCCGGGCAGGAAGCCGGGGACGTCGACCAGGGTGACCAGGGGGATGCTGAACCCATCGCAGAACTGTACGAACCGGGCCGCCTTCTCCGACGCGTTGATGTCCAGCACGCCCGCCAGCGAGGCCGGCTGGTTGGCCACGATGCCGACGACCTGGCCGTCGATCCTGGCCAGGGCGCAGACGACGTTGGTGGCCCACGTGCTGTGCACCTCGAAGAAGTCGCCGTCGTCGGCGATCTCGTGGATGACCTCGCGCATGTCGTACGAGCGGCTCAGCTCCGAGGGCACGATGTCGAGCAGCGCCTCGCACCGCCGGTCCGCCGGGTCGGCGGTGGCCAGGCCTGGCGGCGACTCGCGGTTGTTGGCGGGCAGGAGGGAGAGGAGGTAGCGGACCTCCTCCAGGCAGTCGGTCTCGTTGTCGTAGACGAAGCCCGCCGCGCCCGAGACGGTGCCGTGCACCTGGGCCCCGCCGAGCTCGTCGTGGCTGATCTTCTCGCCGGTGACCGCTTCGACCACGTTGGGGCCGGTGATGTACATCTGCGAGATGCCGCTGACCATGAAGGTGAAGTCGGTGAGCGCCGGGGAGTAGGTGGCGCCGCCCGCGCAGGGGCCGAGGATCACGCTGATCTGCGGGATGACCCCGGAGGCCTGCACGTTGCGCTGGAAGATCCCGCCGTAGCCGGCGAGCGCGGTCACGCCCTCCTGGATGCGGGCGCCGGCGCCGTCGCTGAGGCTGACGAGCGGCGCGCCGGTCGTCATGGCGAGATCCATGAGTTTGTGGATCTTCTGGGCGTGCGCCTCGCCCAGCGACCCGCCGAAGATGCGGAAGTCGTGCGCGTAGACGAAGACGGTGCGGCCGTGGACCTTGCCCCAGCCGGTGATCACGCCGTCGGTGTAGGGCCGCCGGTTCTCCATGCCGAAGCCACTGGCGCGATGCCGGCGCAGCGGCTCTATCTCGGTGAAGGTGCCCGGGTCGAAGAGCAGGTCGAGCCGCTCGTCGACGGTGAGCTTGCCCCTCGCCCGCTGCGGGTCCTTGGCCGGCCGAGCTTCCCCGCCGCGCGCCTGATCCTTGATCATGCCGAGTTCGGCCACCCGCTCCCGCAGGGAGAGAGGCGGTTCCAAGCCGCGTTCTGTGGTCAGAGTCACGTTGCGTATATCCTCTCGGCCTATGAGCGGGATATCAGCGAATACGCCCTTCGAGCGCGTGCCCGGATGCCCCGCCCCAGTCACGTTTCATTCCAGCCCATGGGGCCGCGGCCTAGCTACGGGATTCGCCCCCTAATATCCGCCTGCATTCCCCTACGGAATCCCCTAGGAGGGGGACGAGGAGAAAGCGCGGCATTCCAGGGGATCGGCCGGAGTTTTCGCGCGGTGCCGTCACCACGGTTCAGGGGGGCGGTAAGGGTTGCCTGCGCCGGGCGGCCGGGACCGCCGCGAGCGGCACGTCTAGTGGGGCATAGGGGTTACCCCGTGCTTCCCGCATCGCGAATACTGGTGCCGCTCGGCAACCTGAAATCTCGCCGGTGTGCCCGGCCGGGGCTCACCAGCGCGGCGTGTAAGGAGACACCGGTGGACTTTGGTTTATTCTATTTCGCGGACGGTGTCCGGACCGGAACCGACCAATACCGGCTGCTGCTCGAAGGGGCCAGGTTCGCCGACACCAACGGTTTCTCCGCGGTGTGGACACCCGAGCGGCATTTCCATGAATTCGGCGGCCGTTATCCCAATCCGGCGGTGACCGCGGCGGCCGTCGCCGCCGTGACGGAGAACGTCGCGATCCGCGCGGGAAGCGTCGTGGCCCCGCTGCACCACCCGGCGCGCATCGCCGAGGAATGGGCGGTGGTGGACAACCTCTCGGGCGGCCGGGCCGGCGTCTCGTTCGCGCCCGGCTGGCACGTGGTCGACTTCGCGCTGCGACCCGAGAACTACGCGGACCGCCGCCAGGTGACGATGGACACCATCGACACGGTGCGGCGGCTGTGGCGGCAGGAGGAGGTGGAGCTGGTCGACGGCGCGGGCGAGTCGGTCAAGCTGCGCACCCATCCGGCGCCGGTCCAGCCGGAGCTGCCGACGTGGCTCACCAGCTCGGGCAACCCGGAGACGTTCCGCCAGGCGGGCGACCTCGGCGTCGGCATCCTCACCCACCTGCTCGGCCAGAGCCTCGACGACCTCGTCCGCAAGGTCGCCGAATATCGCGAGCACTACGCCAGGGCGCACAACGGGACAGGCCACGTGGCGCTGATGCTGCACACGTTCGTCGGCGAGGACCGCGCCAAGGTGCGGGAGGTGGTGCACGATCCGTTCACCGACTACCTGCGCAGTTCGCTCGGCCTGGTCCTGAAGGCGGCGGAGGAGCTGATGCCGGGCATCGACCCGGACCAGATGGACCCGGAGGACATCGAGTTCCTCCTGGAGATCTCCTTCGAGCGGTACTTCGAGACGGGCGGCCTGTTCGGCACCGTCGACGACGGCATGGCGCTGCTGGGCTCCCTGGAGAGGATCGGCGTCGACGAGGTGGCCTGCCTCATCGACTTCGTCCCCGACACGGACGCCGTCCTCGACGGCCTGCGCCATCTCGCCCGGCTCAAGCAGCGGTGGGAAGCACGGTGAGCGCGCCGCCGGCCGGCGCCGTCATGATCGACAGCGTGCGGTTGAGACGCGCGCTCGGTCACTATCCGACGGGCGTCGTGGTGATCGCCTCCCTGGCGGACGGTGAGCCGCACGGTTTCACCGTCAACTCCTTCACCTCCGTCTCCCTCGATCCGCCCATTGTGAGCTTCTGCGCCGCCCACACCTCGACGACGTGGCCGTACATCCGGACCGCCGGCGCGTTCACCATCAGCATGCTGAGCGCCGGTCAGGAGCGGGTGTGCCAGTCGTTCGCGAAGAAGGGCGCCGACCGGTTCTCCGGGGTCGGCTGGACGGTGAACGGGAGCGGCCATCCGGCGATCACGGGCGCGGTCGCGTGGATCGACTGCGTGCTCGACTCCTGCCACCTGGTGGGGGACCACGAACTGGTCCTCGCCAGGGTGATCGACCTGACCACCAACGACGACGCCGGCGACGACCCGCTGGTCTTCCACCGCGGGCGGCTGGGCAGGGTGCTGCTCTGACCGCCGGGCACGACGCGGGGCGCTCTCCGGCCGGAGAGCGCCCCGCGCGATGTTCCGGGCGCCAGGTCGTCGACCAGGGTGCCGATGGGTCCGTGCCCGACGGTCCCCAGGGAACCGGACGCACTCAGGAGTGGTTGCCGCCCGTCTGGGGCGTCCTCGCGGCGCGGCCGAGGCGGAAGGCCGAGATGAGGAAGAAGATGCCGCCGGGGATGGCGTAGCCGGCCGCGTTGATCAGCGTCGGGTTGTCCGCGGCAGCGCCAAGGATGAACGACGCACCGGCGAGCACGGAGATGCCGCCGCTGATGATCATCGGCCACTGGCCACCCATCCCGCGGCGGGTGACGCCCACGATCAGCTGGACCAGCCCGGCCACGACCGCCCAAGCACCCCACACGCGCAGCACCGCCGGGATACCGGACGCGCAGGCGATGGCCACGCCGATGGCGGTGACCGAACTGACCGCGATGTTCACGTACAGCAGGGCGGGTGATCCGGTGGTGCGCGACGCGCGGGCGTCGATGACGGCGGCGGCCACGTCGAACAGCGGGTAGAGCACGAGCAGAGCGACCGCGAGCGGACCCAGTTCCGAGGCGGTCGTGAACATCACGAGCGCCCAGACGATGGCGAACGCGAAGCGGACGAAGTACAGCCGCCGCAGTGCGGACGCGGTCCCGGAAATACCCGGCGAAGCAGCGATGGTGCTCACGGTGATCCTTTCAAGTGACGAGAGCGGTTCAGCGGTACCGCGGCCGGCCTTCCGGCGCATGGGCGCTGCTGACGGCCAGGGTCGCGGCAGGCCACGGTGCACCACCACGGAAACCCTCTCGCAAGACAGAACGTTCTATCTCGGCCAGCATGGCCATCTACGGCGCAGGTTGTCAAGACCGAACGTTCTACCTACTACGATGGTGGCATGCGCAGCCAATCCCAAGGCCGGCCGTCCGAAGCGCGATCCCGGCTGCTCACCACGGCCACCCGGCTCTTCTACACGGAGGGCATCCACGCCGTCGGCATCGATCGCATCGTCGCGGAGGCGCAGGTGACCCGGGCCACCCTCTACCGGCACTTCCCCGGCAAGGAAGACCTTGTCCTCGCCTACCTGGACGAGGTCGACCGGGCCATGCGGAACCAGGCGGAGGAGGCCATCGCCGCCGGGCTGCCGGCCGCCGACACCATCCGAGCCCTCAGCGCGTCCATCGCCCAGGGCATCCAGTCCCCCGGCTTCCGGGGATGCGCCTTCCTCAACGCCGCCGCCGAGTATCCCGCCGCGGAGTCCCCGGTGCGCAAGGCCGTGCTCGCCCACCGCCGGTGGTTCCTGGAGACCGCCACGGAGCTGCTGGCCGAGATCAGGCAGGCGGACGCCGAGCCCGCCGCCCGCCACTTCGTGATGATGCGCGACGGCGCCATGGCCGCCGGCTGCCTGTTCGACCCGGCGCTGATCCGCGAAACCTTCCTGCGCGGAGTCGAGAGACTACTGCAGGTTCATGCCGCCACCGGCGGTGAACCGGCGGGCGCCTGAACCGGGCGGCGGCGTCCAGTCCCAGCCCGAGTGCAGTGCTCCAACCCGGGGGTACGGGCTGCGTACGGAGCGAGCACGGCGAGATGACGCGTCGAGGGCCCGTAGCGTCATGCCCAGTCATGGGCCGATGCGGGGGGTCACGTCCACGGACGTGGTGTATGAATCGATCTTCGAGTGATCCCGTTTCTGCAGGTTAAGCGGTAAGTGTCTGCGGGAGCGGATTCTGGGTCGGCGCGTCGCCAGTGATAAGCCGGACGCGGGC
>NZ_SMKO01000312.1 GCF_004348685.1 Nonomuraea deserti
GCAGCACCCCCCCGTACGGCGCTCCCCCGGCCAGGACGCCGCCCACGACCAGCCACGGCCCCCGGCCCGCCACGGCGTAACCGTCCATCGCCGCCACGTCCACTCCCGGCACCGGCACCAGCGCCGCCAAGGGGGCGGTCAGGCGGCGGCCGAGCGCCTCCTGGAGCGGGACCCGCGCCGGTTCCAACCGTCCCGCCGACCGTGCCGCGAGGGCCCGCGCGGCGGCCCATGACATCGCTTCCACCACTGGTTCATGCCGAACAACGGTCACAGGTACGCTCCTTGACCCGACTTTTTCCATACTGTATACCGAATGCACGGTAGGTCGCGTCCAGCGATCCACCGCAGGCCGCGAAGAATTCGCGCCTACAGTCCCCTCGTCCAGCGAGGCGCTGCAGGCAGCGAAGAATTCGCGCCCACGGTGGGTCGCGTCCAGCGATCCACCGCAGGCAGCGGAGAATCCGCGCCTACGGTGCCTCGCGTCCGGCGGGCTACTGCAGGCCGTGGAGAATTCGCGCCGACGGTGGGCCGCGGCGGCGGCCCATCGCTGTACGGGGGCCGTACAGACAGTCCGACGCGAGAACGGAGCGGATGATGAAGGTCGCTGTTCTTGGCGCCGGCGCCATCGGCGCATACGTGGGGGCTGCCCTCCACAGAGCGGGAGTCGAGGTGCACCTCATCGCCAGAGGCGAGCACCTGCAGGCGATACGCGCCGCCGGTGTGCGGGTGCTCACCCCCAGGGGCGATTTCGTCGCCCATCCCCATGCCACCGACGACCCCACCGAGGTCGGTCCGGTGGACCACATCTTCCTGGGCCTCAAGGCGAACAGTTACGCCTCCGCGGGCCCCATGATCCGGCCGCTTCTGCACGAGGCCACGAGCGTCATCGCCGCGCAGAACGGCATCCCGTGGTGGTATTTCCACGGACTCAACGGCCCGTACGAGGGCTACCGCATCGAGAGCGTCGATCCGGGCGGCGCGGTGACGGCCGCCCTGCCGCTGCACCGGGCGATCGGCTGCGTCGTCTACGCCGCCACCGAGATCGAGGCGCCGGGCGTGATCCGCCACCTGGAGGGCACCAGGTTCTCCATCGGCGAGCCGAACGGCGAGCTGACCGAGCGGTGCGCCGCCTTCAGCCAGGCGGCGGTGGAGGGCGGACTGAAGTGCCCGGTGGAGCGCGATCTCCGCCGGGACGTCTGGATCAAACTCATGGGCAACATCGCCTTCAACCCGATCAGCGCGCTCGCCAGGGCGACGATGGCCGGGATCTGCCGCCACGACGGCACCAGGGAGCTGGTCGTGGCCATGATGCGGGAGACGGTCGAGGTGGCGCGGCGGGTGGGCTGCGATCCCGGCATCTCGATCGAGCGCCGGCTGAAGGGGGCCGAGAAGGCCGGCGAGCACAAGACGTCCACGCTCCAGGACTTGGAGAAGGGTAAACCGCTGGAGCTCGACGTGCTGCTGGCGGCGGTGGTCGAGCTGGCCGACCTCACCGGAGCGGAGGTACCGACCCTGCGCGCGATCCACGCTGTGAGCGATCTGCTGAACGCGAACCTTGTCCGCGCGGTCTAGCTGGGAATACCGTGATTGTATACAGAATGGAGGGATCATGAGCTATGACCGCCTGACCCATCCACTGGTGCGCGAGAACGGCGTGCTGCGCAGGGCGAGCTGGGAGGAAGCGCTGGAGCGCGCGGCGGAGGGATTCCGCCGCAACGTCGCCAAGCACGGCCCCAACTGCTTCGCCATGCTGTCGTGCGCCCGTTCCACCAACGAGATGAACTACGTCGGGCAGAAATTCACCCGCGTGGTAATAGGCACCAACAACGTGGACTCCTGCAACCGCACGTGCCACGCGCCGAGCGTGGCCGGGCTGTCGGCGGTGTTCGGCAGCGGCGGAGGCACCTCCTCCTACCAGGAGGTCGAGGACACCGACGTGATCGTCATGTGGGGTTCGGCGGCCAGGAACGCCCACCCCATCTTCTTCCAGCACGTCCTCAAGGGCATCCGCAAGGGCGCGCGGATGTTCGCGGTCGACCCCCGCCGCACCGGCACCGCCCAGTGGGCCGACCTGTGGCTGGGGCTCAACGTCGGCACGGACATCCCGCTCGCCCACGCCGTGGCCCGCGAGATCATCCACTCCGGCCTGCACAACGAGGCGTTCATCGAGCGGGCCACGATCGGCTTCGAGGAGTTCAAGGAGTCGGTCGAGCCGTGGACGCTCAGCGCGGCCGAGCAGGTCACCGGCGTGCCCGCGGCCGCCATCCGCGAGCTGGCCCACGCCTACGCCCGCGCCGACCGCGCCCAGCTGTGCTGGACGCTCGGCATCACCGAGCACCACAACGCCACCGACAACGTACGGGCACTGATCAACCTGTCCCTGCTGACCGGCCACGTCGGCCGCTACGGGTCGGGCCTGTCGCCGCTGCGCGGGCAGAACAACGTGCAGGGCGGCGGCGACATGGGCGCCATCCCCAACCGCCTGCCCGGCTTCCAGGACATCCTCGACCCGGACATCAGAGCCAGGTTCGAGAGCGCGTGGGGCCGGCCGATCCAGCCCGAGTACGGGCACAACCTCACCGAGATGCTCGAGGCGATGGCCGAGGGCGAGGTCACCACCTGCTATCTGATCGGTGAGAATCCCGTGCAGTCGGAGGCCGACTCGCTGGCCTGCGTCAAGCGCCTGTCCATGCTCGACCACCTCGTCGTGCAGGACATCTTCCTCACCAAGACCGCCCAGATGGCCGACGTCGTGCTGCCGGCCAGCGCCGCCTGGTGCGAGGCGGACGGCACGTTCACCAACAGCGAGCGCCGCGTCCAGCGGGTGCGCAAGGCCCTGGAGCCGCCGGGCGAGGCCCGCGACGACATCTGGATCATGTGCGAGATCGCCCGCAGGCTGGGCCACGACTGGGCCTACGACGGCGCGGAGGAGGTCTGGGACGAACTGCGTGCCCTGTCCCCGCAGCACACGGGCATGACCTACCAGCGGCTGGCCGACCTGCAGGGCATCCAGTGGCCCTGCCCGTCGGAGGACGAGCTGGAGCCCCCCTACCTGCACGGCAGGCTCTGGGAGAACGACCCGTCGAAGCGCGGCATGCCGGCGCCGTTCGCGGTGCTGCGGCACTCGCCGCCGGTGGACCTGCTGGACGACGAGTACCCGCTGCGGCTGACCACCGGCCGCCGGCTCGACTCGTACAACACCGGCGTGCAGTCGTCCGGTTTCGCCTCGCCGCTGCGCCGCGGCGAGACCATCGAGCTCTGCCCCGAGGACGCCGAGCGGCTCGGCCTGACCGAGGGCGAGGAGGTGCGGATCACCTCGCGGCGCGGCTCGGTGACCGCGCCGGTGTACATCGACCCCGCCCTGCGGCCGGGGCTGGTGTTCATGACGTTCCACTTCCCCGACGAGGTGGACACCAACTCCTTGACCATCGAGGCCACCGACCCGCTCTCGGGCACGGCCGAGTTCAAGGCCGCCGCCGTACGTGTCGAGAAGCTCGTCAAGGCCGGGTGATCAGATGGATTTGAGATTTCGTGGTGCGGAGCCGTCCGAGGAGGAGCGCGCGGCGGTCGACGCCCTGCTCGGACCGCCCGCCTCCGCCTGGGACGGCGGCTCGAGGACCGAGGCCGACCTGCGCTTCGCCGCCCGCGCCGAGGCCGCCCGCGACCAGCTGCTGCCCGCGCTGCACGCGGTCAACGACCGGGTCGGGTGGATCAGTGAGGGGGCGCTGGAGTACATCTGCCGCCGCCTGACGATCCCGCCGGCCGAGGCGTACGGGGTGGCGACGTTCTACGCGCTGTTCTCGATGAAGGAGCGCCCCAAGCGGGTGCTGCACGTCTGCACCGACCTGGCCTGCCAGGCGAAGGGCGCGGAGTCCGTACGCAGGCGCGTCGAGGACCACTTCGGCCCGGCGGGCACGTCGTGGCACGAGAGCCCCTGCCTGGGCATGTGCGAGCGGGCCCCGGCCGCGCTCGCCCTGGAGGCGGGCACGCCGCCCGTGGCGCAGGTGTACGCCCCCGCCACCCCCGACACGATCACCACCATGGCCGAGGCGCCGCCGAGCTCCAACGGGAGCACGCCGAGCGTCAAGGTCACCGGCGAGACCCCAGAACGGGCGGCGGTGCCGCAGGCCGGGCAGGACGGGTTGCTCCTGCTCAGGAGAATCGGCACCGTCGACCCGGCCAGCCTGGACGACTACCGGGCGGCCGGCGGCTACACCGCGCTCAGGCGGGCGTTCGACCTCGGCCCCGCGGGCGTGATCCGCGAGGTGCTGGAGTCGGGCCTGGTCGGCAGGGGCGGCGCGGCGTTCCCGACGGGGCGCAAGTGGGACGCCACGGCCCGCCAGCCGGACCACCCCCACTACCTGGTCTGCAACGCAGACGAGAGCGAGCCGGGCACGTTCAAGGACCGGGTCATCATGGAGGGCGACCCGTACGCGCTGGTCGAGGCCATGACGATCGCCGCCTACGCCACCGGCTGCGCCAAGGGATACCTCTACATCAGGGGCGAGTATCCCCGGGCGGTCGCGCGGCTCCAGCACGCGATCGCGACCGCCCGGGCGCGGGGCCTGCTCGGCGACGACATCCTCGGCAAGGGCCTGTCGTTCGACATCGAGCTGCGGAGGGGCGCGGGCGCCTACATCTGCGGCGAGGAGACCGCGATCTTCAACTCGATCGAGGGCCAGCGGGGCGAGCCGCGCAGCAAACCGCCGTTCCCGGTGGAGAAGGGGCTGTTCGGCA
Source organism: Nonomuraea deserti (assembly GCF_004348685.1). Lineage (GTDB taxonomy): Bacteria > Actinomycetota > Actinomycetes > Streptosporangiales > Streptosporangiaceae > Nonomuraea > Nonomuraea deserti. Next base: position 4,738 of record NZ_SMKO01000312.1, read on the forward strand.
AGCCGACCGTGGTCAACAACGTCGAGACGCTGGTCAACGTGCTGCCGATCCTGGAGCGCGGGGCGCAGGCGTACGCGGCGGCCGAGCCCAAGCTGTTCTGCGTCTCGGGCGCGGTGGAACGCCCCGGCGTGTACGAGCTGACGTTCGGCGCCACGCTGCGCGAGCTGCTCGACCTGTCCGGCACCACCGGGACGACCAGGGCGGTGCTGCTCGGCGGCGCGGCCGGCGCGTTCGTCACCGACCTCGACATCCCGCTCACCTTCGAGGGCACCAGGGCCGCCGGCGCGACGCTCGGCTCCGGCGTGGTGCTCGTCATCGACGACGGCGTGGACCTCAAGAGCCTGCTGCTGCGCATCGCGGAGTTCTTCCGCGACGAGTCGTGCGGCCAGTGCGTGCCCTGCCGGGTGGGTACCGTACGGCAGGAGGAGGCCCTGCACCGGCTGTCGCGCCGGGTGGACGACGATGATCTCGTGCTGCTGCGCGAGGTCGGCCAGACCATGCGTGACGCCTCCATCTGCGGCCTCGGACAGACCGCCTGGAACGCCGTCGAATCGGCCATCGACCGCCTGGGAGTTTTCAGATGATCCCGCTCCAGCCGCCCCGTCGGCTCATCGACGTCGAGATCGACGGCGAGACCGTACGGGTGCCAGAGGGCTCGACGATCCTCGACGCGTGCGCCGCGGCGGGCAAGGACATCCCGACGCTCTGCTACGGCGACACGCTCACCCCGAAGAACGCCTGCCGGGTCTGCGTCGTGGAGGTGGAGGGCGCACGGACGCTGGCGCCCGCCTGCTCCAGGAAGGCCGAGAAGGGCATGAAGGTCGGCACCGACACCGAGCGCGCCCGGCAGAGCCGCAAGGTCGTGCTGGAGCTGCTCGGCTCCTCGGTGGACATGTCGACCACCCCCAGGGCGGCCGAGTGGGTGGAGGAGTACGACGCCGACCCTGCCAGGTTCGGCGACGACGCCGCCACCGTCGAGCAGCCCGCCAAGGTCGACAACGAGCTCTACGTACGCGACTACAGCAAGTGCATCATGTGCTACAAGTGCGTGGACGCCTGCGGCGACCAGTGGCAGAACACGTTCGCCATCGGCGTCGCGGGCCGGGGCTTCGACACGACGATCTCCACGGAGTTCGACGCCCCGCTCACCGACTCGGCCTGCGTCTACTGCGGCAACTGCGTGGAGGTGTGCCCCACGGGCGCGCTGTCGTTCAAGACCGAGTTCGACATGCGGGCCGAGGGCACCTGGGACGAGTCGAAGCAGACGGAGACGACGACGATCTGCAGCTACTGCGGGGTCGGCTGCAACCTGACCCTGCACGTGCAGGACAACAAGATCGTCAAGGTGACCTCGCCGCACGACAACCCGGTCACCAAGGGCAACCTCTGCGTCAAGGGCCGCTTCGGGTACGGCTATGTCTAGGGTCTCCGTCAAACGCCGCATCCTGCGGGTGAAGGACACCACCCGTACGCGCAAGATCGACTCGCTGGCCGCCGAGGAGCCGCTGGAGATCCGGCTCGACGGCACGCCGCTGACGGTCACCATGCGCACGCCCGGCGACGACTTCGACCTGGCCGCCGGCTTCCTCGTCAGCGAGGGGGCCGTGGGCTCGGCGGACGACATCGCCACGATCCGCTACTGCGCGGGCGCGACGGTGGACGGCGGCAACACGTACAACGTGCTCGACGTGCGGCTCGCACCAGGCGTCCCGGCGCCTGAGCCGCGCAACTTCTACACGACCTCCTCCTGCGGCGTCTGCGGCAAGGCGTCGCTGGAGGCGGTGCGCACCGTGGCCCGCTGGAGCGCCGGCGACGACCCTGTCGAGCTGACGCAGCCGGTGATCACGTCCCTGCCGCTGCGGTTGCGGGCGGCCCAGCGGGTCTTCGACAGGACCGGCGGGCTGCACGCGGCGGGCCTGTTCACCTCGGACGGCGAGGCGCTGTGCGTGCGCGAGGACGTGGGCCGGCACAACGCCGTCGACAAGCTGCTCGGCTGGGCGCTCAGGAACGGGCGGCTGCCGTTGCGGGGCGCCGTGCTGATGGTGTCGGGCAGGGCGTCGTTCGAGCTGGTGCAGAAGGCGGTCATGGGGGGCGTCCCCGTGCTCGCCGCGGTGTCCGCGCCCTCCTCGCTCGCGGTCGAGCTGGCCGCGGAGGAGGGGCTGACGCTCATCGGTTTCCTCCGCGGCGACTCGATGAACGTCTACGCCGGCGAGCACCGGCTGGCCGAGGAGGCTCTGCTCCCCGACTGAACCCCGCTCCGCGAGGCGCCGGGCGACCGTGCGACTCGCGGGACGGGGCCGCGAACGTCGCTCCCGAGCGCCGGCAACGGCTCTGCCGGCGCACGACCACCGGAGCGACCGCGGGATGCCGAGCGGCGTGCCTGGGCCCCCAGCCGCCGTCCGGCATCCTGTAATTCATGGCCTCCACTCCGTGGAGGCGGGCTCGGTCGCCCGCCGTCGCCTTCCCCGCTTTGGTCGCTGCGCTCCCGCCGCTCCTCCAGACGACGGCACTCCCTCGCAGGCCCCGCCACTCCCCGCCCAACTAC
>NZ_SMKO01000313.1 GCF_004348685.1 Nonomuraea deserti
CGCCCTCTCGCCTGACCGGCCGGGCCGACCATCGAGCCGGGCACCGAGCCGACCACCGGGCCGGGCACAGCTCCGATCCCGGGCCCGACCCCGGCTCCGACCACGCACCCGCCCCTAGCTCCCCGGCGGCGCCCGCCACCGCCGCGAGAGCGGGCAGGGAACCCGGCCGGTGCGGCGCGGGGACGCGGAGGCGTTCAGGTGGGCGATGGCGGGGAGTATGGCGGGGCGCGAGGTCAGCCGGCCAGGCCTGGGAGCACGCCGGCGTGGTGGAGGCGGTCGCGGGCGGCCGTGATGGCCTCGCCGGTCGTCGGGTACACCTGGCCGGCCCTGGCCAGGCGGCCGGCCACCCCGAGTGCCTCCAGCGGCTGGTGGTGGCGGTCGGGGATGCCCGAGACGTACACCATGATGCCGCGGCGCTCGAGGTGTTCGATGGCGTCGGCGAGGGCGAGCGCCCCGCTGGCGTCGATGGTGGTGACGCGGGACATGCGCAGCACCACGACGGACACGCCGCTCACTTCGGAGAGCGTCAGCAGGAAGCGGTGTGCGGCCGCGAAGAACAGCGGCCCGTCGAGGCGGTAGGTCACGATGTGCTCGGTGAGCAGGGCGTGCTCGGCCACGGGGTGCAGGTCGTGGCGGAGCGGCTCCAGGTGCAGGCGCGCGTTCCTGGCGACGGCCCGCAGCGCCAGCGCCCCGGCCGCGATCAGGCCGAGGACGACGGCCACCACCAGGTCGAGAGCCAGCGTGGCGACGGCGGTCAGCACCAGCACCACGGCGTCGCCACGCGTGGAGCGGAACATGGCTCTCAGTGTCCCGACCTCCACCATGCGTATCGAGGTGGCGACCAGCACGCCGGCCAGCGCGGCCAGCGGAATCCGGGAGACGAGCCCGGCCGCGCAGTAGACGATGACGGCGAGGATGGCCGCGTGCGCCAGCGCCGCCAGCCGGGACCCGGCTCCCGCACGGACGTTGACCACGGTGCGGGCGATCGCGCCCGTGGCGGGAATGCCGCCGAACAGCGGGGCGACGAGGTTGGCGACGCCCTGGCCGAACAGCTCCCTGTCGGGGTCGTGCCGGTGGGTGCCGCTCATGCCGTCGGCGACGGCGGCCGACAGCAGGGTCGAGAGCGCCGCCAGGGCGGCCACGGCGACGGCCGGCGCCATGAGGGACGGCAGCGCCCCCGGGTCGAGGAACTCCAGCGACGGCGCGGGCAGCCCGGCCGGCAGGTCGCCGATCCTGGCCAGCGGCAGCTCGGCCAGCTCGGCGATGACGGTGGCGGCGACCACGGCGAGCAGCGAGAACGGCACGGCGGGCCGCAGGCTCGCGCCCACGATCAGCGCCGCGGCGACGGCCACGGTGACGCACATGGCCCACCAGTGCGGTCCGGCCAGGAAGCGCACCAGGGCGTGCCAGGCGGCGACCGCGACCGTGTCGCCGCCCCCGGCGGGCACGCCGAGGGCGTGGGGGACCTGCTGCAGGCCGATGACGAGGGCGATGCCGACGGTGAAGCCCGCCACGACGGGGGCGGGCACGAGCGCGATGTACCGGCCCGCGCGCGCCAGGGCCAGAGCGATCAGCAGCACTCCGGCCATCAGCCCGACCGCCAGGACGCCGGGTATGCCGTGCGCGTGCACGATCGGCACGAGGACCACCGTCATCGCCCCGGTCGGGCCGGTCACCTGGAGGTCCGACCCGCCGAACAGCGCGGCCAGCACTCCGGCGACCACGGCGGTGGCCAGGCCCGCCGCCGCGCCTGCGCCGGAGGAGATGCCGAACCCGAGGGCCAGCGGCAGAGCCACGATCGCCACCGTGAGACCGGCGAGCAGGTCGCGGCGGGGCGTCCGGCCCATGGCGGCCAGCGCGGCGCGCTCGGGCAGCACGGAACGTGCCCGCGTCCATCCGCGGGACACCATTCCGCCGATCACTTACCGCCACCTTCCGATCCGTTTCCGTAGCCGACGGTGGGCAGGGGAGGTCCGCTCACAAATCAGTCCTTTCAGGTAAGAGCCCGGCTCGCGATATCCCGTATCGCCTTGACTCCGAAAAGGTCAAGGGGCGGTCATGATATCTACCAGAAACCCTTCCCACCTGCGCGGACGTCGGCGTTCTTGCGAAATTCGCCGGGCGTCAAACCATGCCATTGCTTGAAAGCCAGATGAAAACCAACCGTCGACTGATAACCGACGCGCCGCGCGATCCGGCTGTGCGGGAGGGTGCTCTCGGCGAGAAGCCGCGCGGCCTCCTGCATCCTGCGGGCGGTCAGGTGCCGCATCGGCGCCTCGCCGACGAGCTCGCGGAAGGCCGCCGCGAACGCCGAGCGCGACAGTCCCGACTCCTCGGCCAGCGACTCCACCGTCCAGGGCTCGGCGAACCTGGTCTGCACGGCCAGCAGCGCCGCCCCGACGGCCGGATGCCGCAGGGCGCGCAGGATCGGCTCGCCCTCGGACAGGTTGGCCAGGGCCGCGCGCAGGGCGAGCACGAAGGCCAGCTCGAAGGCGCGCAACGCGACGATCTCCAGCCCGGGCTCCCCGCCGTCCCAGCCTCCGGCCAGCCGGTCCAGCATGTCGCCGAGCAGCGACTCGCCGGCGATCGCCGCCCGGTCGAGCACGAGCATCTGCGGCAGCGCCCGGTAGAGCGGGGCCGCGGCGGCGGCGTCGTAGTGCAGCCCGCCGCAGAGCACGGCGGTCAGCGGTCCCGGGCCGTCGATCGACACCCTGCGCGCCAGGCCAGGCTCCCGCCCGGGGAGCAGGCTGTCCAGCGGTACGGCGGGGCTGCCGGGCGCGTCGCCGAGCCGGTGGCCGGTGCCGTGCGGGAAGACGGCCAGCTCCCCCGCGCCCAGCAGCACCGGCTCGGCCCCCGGCAGCTCCACCGTGCACGCGCCTTCACTGATGTAGTGCAGCAGGGCGCAGTCTTCCCGCTCGCCCGTCACGCCCCACGGCGCGCGGGCCGTCCAGCGGCTGCGGAACACCCCGCGCAGGCGGAGCGGCCCCAGCAGCTCGCTCAGCAGGTCACCATCCACCGGACGATCCTTAAATATTGGGAGATGTTCCTTTATAGAGCGTATTGCCGCACGCCGGAAGGATGTACCTATGAGATTTCTGGTGATCGGCGCCTCGGGCGCCCAGGGCGGCGCCGTCGCCCGCCGGCTGGTCGCGGCGGGGCACGACGTCCGCGGCTTCTCCCGCACCGCGAACGTCCCTGAAGGGGTACGGCCCTTCCCCGGCGACCTCGGGGACGCCGTGCGGGTGAAGGAGGCGTTCGAGGGGGTGACGCACGCGTCGGTGGTGCTGCCCATGGAGTTCGACCCCGCCACGGTCTCCGCCTACGTGCGCCACGTGATCGGCGGCGCCCGGGCCGCCGGGGTGCGGCGGCTGGTGTTCAACACGGGCAACCGGCTGCCCGCCCGCGAGACGGGCGTGGCCGCGTTCGACACGCGCAGGACCGCGGCGGCGGCCCTGCTGGGCAGCGGCCTGCCGGTGGTGGTGCTGCGCCCGCCTCTCTACGCCGACAACCTGCTGGCGCCCTGGGTGTCCGGCCCGCTCGCGAGCTCGGGCGTGCTGCGGTACCCCGTGCCCGCGCGGGTCGCCGTACCGTGGCTGACGCACGACGACCTGGGCGCGGCGACGGCCGCGGCGCTCACGCGCGACGGCCTGGACGGGCTCACGCTGGACGTGGGCGGGCCGCGGGCGCTGACGGGGCATGAGCTGGCGGCGGCGTTCGGGCCTCAGGTGCGGTACGAGGAGCAGGACGTGGACGCGTTCGAGGCGGACCTGGCGCGGATGGCGGGCACGCAGACGGCTGCCGGGGTCGCCGGCACCTACCGGTGGATCCGCGACACGGAGGGCTTCTTCGCCACCGCCCACGACGCCGGTGAGCGGCTGGGCGTCCCTCTCACGCCGCTGCGCGACTGGATCGCCGCTCGGAGCATGTCATGACGGACGCCGAGCGCGAGGTGATCCGCCTGCACCGGGTGATCGAGGCGTGGCTGACCGGGACGGCGGACCGGGCAGACTTCGTGTCCTTCACCGGGGCGCTCGCGCCGGACTTCACCCTGGCCGGCCCCGACGGCGTGGCGATGACACGGGAGAAGGTGCGGGCCTGGGTCGAGGGCTCCCACGGCAGCGCGCCGGACCTCAGGATCACCATCCGCGATGTCCGCGTGGTGGCCGACTCGGGCGATCTCGTGGTGGCGACCTACGAGGAGTGGCATGGGACGGCTGCCGGCGGGCACGCGCCGTCCCCGGCCGCGCGGGGGCGCCGGGCGACGGTGGTGTTCCGGCGCGGCCCGGGGCTGCGCTGGCTGCACCTGCACGAGACCTGGCTGGCGGCTCCGCCCGGCTGAACCCGCGCGGGCAGCGGGCCGCAGCGCGGGCACGGGTCACAGCGGGGCAGGGGTCACAGCGCGGGCACGGGTCACAGCGCGGGCAGCAGCGAGAACGCCCGCCCGGCCGCGCGAACCGCCTCGGCCTCGACCTCTCCGAGCGGCCGTCCCCCGGCCAGCTGCTCCCAGGTGCGCCGGGCCAGCACCCGCTGCGTGGCCAGCACCTGCCCCGCGAGCAGTCCCGCGGTCAGGTCGTCGGTCGTCTCGGCCAGCGCCTCGGCGAGCGCCCGCTCTTCGAGCGCCATGTGCTGCAACAGCCGCGCCGCCAGGCCCGGCGTGAAGAACACCATCCGGTGGTAGGCCACCACCTCGGGGTCGTCGTTCAGCCCGGTGACGGGGTCGTGCCGGGCGAGCCCGTCGAGGAAGTGGCGGCGCAGCGCCTGCACCGCCCCCTCGCCCTCCGCGCGCCGCCGCACCACGCGCGCCGCCTCCCCGCGGTGGTCGGCGATGCGGTGGAGGGCGAGGTCCTCCTTCGTCGCGAAGTACTTGAACAACGTCGGCTTCGACACACCGGCCGCCGCCGCGATCTCCGTCACGGGCACCTCGTCGAAGCCGCGCTCCAGGAAGAGCGCGATGGCCGCCGTCGAGATGGCATCGTGCACCCGCTGCCGCTGGAGCTCTCGCAGTCCCGTCATGAGCACACCCTACCAAAATGTTAACCTGGTCAATCTCTTAACCGAGTTAACACTTTGGGAGGTGCGATGGGCACGCTCGACGACGAGAGACGGTACGTCGAAGAGTGCAGGACCGGACTGCGCAGGATGGTGCGAGGCGCGCGCGACAACGTGATCGTCGGCGAGACCGTGGCCGGCGACCGCTACAGCGCGGAACGGCTGGGACGCCACCTCAAGAGCCTGGCCAACGAGCTCGGCGAGGAGCCCGAAGGGCCGCCGTTCTTCGGGCGGCTCGACTTCGGGCCGGGCTCGGCCGAGCACCGCGGCCGCGCGTACCACATCGGCCGGCGCCACATCACCGGCGAGCACGGCGGCCCGCCCCTCGTGATCGACTGGCGCGCGCCCGTCTCGAGGGCCTTCTACCGGGCCGGCGCCCGCGACCCCCAGGGCGTCGCGGTGCGCCGCCGCTTCGGCTGGTCGGGCACCACCCTGACGAGCTTCGAGGACGAGCGGCTCGAACAGGGCGAGGAGGGCGGGAGCAGGATCCTCGCCGCCGAGATCGAACGCCCCCGTGTGGGCCCCATGCGCGACATCGTCGCCACCATCCAGCCCGAGCAGGACGACCTCGTACGCGCCGAGCTGGACACCTCGATCTGCGTCCAGGGCGCACCCGGCACCGGCAAGACCGCTGTCGGGCTGCACCGGGCCGCCTTCCTGCTGTACGCGCACCGCCGGCGCCTCGAACGCTCGGGTGTGCTGGTGCTCGGCCCGAACCGGGCCTTCCTCGGCTACATCTCCGCCGTCCTGCCCGCGCTCGGCGAGGTGGACGTCGAGCAGACCACGCTGGAGCGGCTGCTCGGCGCCGTGCCCGTCACCGCGACCGACAGCGAGGAGGCCGCCGCCGTCAAGCATGACGCCCGGATGGCGACGGTCCTGCGCAAAGCCCTGTACGGGCGGATCGGCAAGCCGGTCGAGCCGGTCGTCGTGCCCGACGGCTCCTACCGGTGGCGGGTGTACGAGGACGAACTGCGCCGGTTCGTGGACGACACCCGGCGCGAGGCGCTCCCGTACGCCGTCGGGCGGGAACGCGTACGCGCGAGGGTGGTCGAGTCGATCCGGCGGCAGGCCGAGACCCGCGGCCAGACGCCGAACGCGCCCTGGCTCCGCAGGATCGGCCGCGGCGTCACCTCGTCGCTCGACGTGCTCTGGCCCGCCGCCAGGCCCGTGGAGGTCCTGTACGAGCTGCTGCGCGGCCCAGGATCGGGCCCCGATCCGGCCGCGGGCGTGCTGTCGGACGCCGAGCGCGCCGCCATCACCTGGGACAGGCCGCCCCGCAGCGTCAGGAGCGCCACGTGGTCGGTCGCCGACCTGGTGCTGCTCGACGAGCTCGCCGGGCTCATCGAGCGCCCGCGCGGCTACGGGCACGTCATCGTGGACGAGGCCCAGGACCTGTCGCCCATGGAGTGCCGGGCGGTGGCCAGGCGCAGCGAGCACGGCTCGCTCACCGTGCTCGGCGACCTCGCCCAGGGCACCACCCCGTGGGCCGCCACCTCGTGGCGGGAGCGCATGGGGCTGCTCGGCAAGCCGGACGCCCGGGTCATCGCCCTGACCACCGGCTTCAGGGTGCCCGCGGCGGTGGTCGACCTGGCCAACACGCTGCTGGCGGCGCTCGACGTGGAGGTGCCGGCGACGCGCTCATACCGCGCCGACGGCCGGCTGCGGGTGACCCGGGTGGCGAAGCCGGCCAAGGGCGTGGTGGCGGCGGTCCGCGAGGCGCTGGCGTTCGAGGGCTCGATCGGGGTGATCGCGGCCGGCGCGGACGTGGAGGAGCTCGCGTCGGCGCTGCGGGACGAGGGCGTCGACGCGGGCGAGCGGCTGACGGTGCTGCCCGCCGCCATGGCCAAGGGCCTGGAGTACGACCACGTGATCGTGGCCGAGCCCGCCGCCATCGCCGAGGCGGAGCGGCGCGGGCTGAACCGCCTGTACGTCGCCCTCACCCGGGCCGTCTCCCGGCTCGACGTCGTGCACGCGCGTCCGCTGCCTCCCCAGCTCACCCGGCCCCGCTGAGGCCGCAAGGATGCTGATCCTGCTCACCGGCTCGACAGGGCCGCCGTATCGGGGTGTGATGTGGTTCACGCCTCCGAGAGGAGCCAGCGCAGTGACGTCTCCCCCTGAGCCGCCCCACGGCGACGCTGTCGCTTATACACATCTG
>NZ_SMKO01000314.1 GCF_004348685.1 Nonomuraea deserti
GACCCGCCCTCCCGGGTGTAGAGCACCTCGCGCTCGAAGGCGCGTCCGAGTGCGCGGGTGACCGCTCCCACCGCCGGATGGCTGAGCGGGGTCAGGGCGTGCCCGCGCTCGCCGTGCGTGGCGCGAGAACCCGCGGTGGCCAGCCATTCCCCCTCGTCGAAGGGGAGCCTGGCGAACAACTCGCGTTCGGCGTCGCCGAGATCGGCGACGCCGTCGTAGAAGCCGGGGACGGCCACGCGGCCGTCGTCGTCGTGCAACCTGCCGAGAGCTCGGCACAGCTCAGTGAGCGGGTTGGGCACCGCGCCGCCGAAGGAGCCGGAGTGGATGTCGTTGTCCGGGCCGCGGAAGACGACCTCGGCGGCCAGCATTCCGCGCATGCCCGTGCAGGTGGTGCGCACGTCCTTCGACCACATGCTGGCGTCGGAATTGACCACGACGTCGCAGGACAGCCGCCCGGCGTACGTCTCGATGAGAGTCTGGAAGTGCGGCGAGCCCGACTCCTCCTCGCCCTCGACGAGGATCTTCAGGTTGACCGCCGGTGCTGCGCGTCCGCCCGCCGCGAGATGCGCCCCCAGGCCGAGAGCGTGCATCAGCATCTGGCCCTTGTCGTCCGAGGCTCCCCTGGCGTGGATCGCGTCGCCGCGGACGCTCGCCTCGAACGGCGGCGTGTCCCACAAGTCGGCCGGCCCCGCCGGTTGCACGTCGTGGTGGCCGTACACGAGGACCGTGGAGGCCTGCGGGTCGCCGGCGGGCCATTCCGCGAAGACGGCCGGGGATCCCCACGCTGCTCGACGGCGCCGCCGTCTCCGCCACGATGCTCGTCGTCGGGGTCATCAGCTCGGTGGGCGCGGTCGTCTCCCTGGCCATGGCACCCGAGACGCACGGCCGTGCCCTCGGCGAGACCGCCGAAGGGTAGCCGTCCGGCGGGCGACCGGCCCAAGCCGGTCGCCCGTGGCGTCGGGACATCCGAATCCCCGCTTCCGTCGAGGACCTGTGCGTCGCCGCCGGGGGCCACATCCGTGTGAGGCGGCACCGAGAAGCCCAGCACAGGCACGGCCGCGGCGCCCAGCTCACCCCCTGAACAGCGCGTACCGCCGGGACGTTCTCACGCTCTCTGTCAGCAGAAGGCGGCGGTAGCGGCCCGCTGGAGAGCGGCGATCACCCGCTGGTAGTCCGCGCCGAAGAAGTCGCGGTGCGTGACCGACAGGGACACATGCCGCCGTCCGTCCTCCGAGTGCAGCGACTGGGTGGAGAAGCCCTGGATGCCGCCGTCCTTGCCCCACACCGTCACCCCGCACTCCAGCGGCAGCCGCACCACGCCGAGACCGTCCCTGCCGCCGTCGGGACTCCCGGTCTCGACAGTGGTCTTCATGGCCTCCAGCTGCGCGGGCGGGAGCAGTTCTCCACCGAGCAGGGCCGCGAAGAAGCGGTTGAGGTCACCGGTGGTCGAGATGATCTCACCGGCCGCTCCGGCCCAGGACGGGTTGAGGCGCGTGACGTCGACGGATCGCACGCTCCCGCCAGGTTCGGCGACCTTCAGGTAGCCGTGGGCGTGGGGTCCCGGGATCGCCGTCCGCGTGCCGGGAACGGACGTGTGCCTGAGCCGCAGCGGCCGGAGGATGCGCCGCTCGACCTCCTCCGCGTAGGTGTGGCCGGTGACCTTCTCGATGATGAGGCCGGCCAGGACATAGTTGGTGTTGGAGTAGTGCCAGTCGGTCCCGGGCGGGAAGTAGGGCGGGTGGCCGGCGGCCATGCGCACGAGGCGCTCCGGCGTGTACGTGGCGAAGCGCACCTTGGTGAGGAACCCCTCGCCCCTCATGGGCAGCGCGTCGGTGTCCTCCAGGTACTCGCGTAGACCGGAGGTGTGGTTGAGCAGCTGGCGGACGGTGATGTCGCGGCCACCTGGCACCAGGCGGGGCAGGTGGCGTTCGACCGGGTCGTCCAGGCCGACGCGCTGCTCCGCTACGAGCTGGAGCAGGACGGTGGCCGTGAACGTCTTGGTGGTGCTGCCGATGCGGAAGCGGCCCTGCGCGGGCACGGGCCGCCGCTCGCCCAGCTCTGCGGTGCCGCTGACGCCGCGCCACCGCCCCCGCGTGTCGATCACCTCCGCCTGCGCGCCCACCGCCCCCGCCTGGACGATGGCGTCAAGTGACCGCTGCAGATCCGCACGCGGGCCCGTCGTCGCGCTGCTCTGTGCCGCCGGCACGAGTGCCAGGGCCAGCGCGGCCACCGGGACGAGGCGCCACGCGCGGCGCGTCCTGTACTTGCTCGATCTCATCGGGAACCCCTCGAACGTGTCATGTGGTGTCGCGTGTGAGCCGGATCGGGTGCGTCAGCGACACGGTGACCCGGTCGCGCGCCGAGGGACAGCCTTGAGTCGTCCGCCACTGCAGCCCCAAGGCCGCCACGGCGATCGACGGGACGGCACCGGCGATCCGGAGCTCTCTCATCACGCCCCACCACGCTAGGAACGACCCGGCTGCGCCGCCTCCCCCCGGTGGGGGAAGCCGCGGGGGAGGGTCCGGGTCGCGCGAGCAGCAACCGTCGTCTCACCGCACCGCAGACAGATTTCGAATCGGCCGCCACATAACCTGGTTAGGTCTGGTCCATTTCACGCTGATCCGCTGGCGCGAACCGGTTACAGGGCAATGGTGACTGTGGTGACGACGACCATCTCCAAGGGGCGACCGGTGTCCCGGCTGCCGGTCGAGGTGACGAGTTTCGTGGGGCGCCGGCGCGAAGTGGCCGAGGTCCGGCGTGTCCTCGGCGCGGCCAGGGTGGTGACGCTGACGGGCGTCGGAGGCGTCGGCAAGTCCCGGCTGGCCCTGCGGGTCGCCGCGGAGGCCAGGCCGGCCTTCCGCGACGGTGTCTTCCTGGTCGAGCTGGCCGGGCTGGAGAGCCCGCAGCTGCTTCCCAGGGCGCTGGTCAGCGCCCTGGAGATCCGGGACCAGTCCGCACGCCCGCCGATGGACACCCTCATCGAGCGGCTGCTTGACCAGCAGATCCTCGTGGTCCTCGACAACTGCGAGCATCTCCTTGACGAGTGCGCCCTTGTCGCCCAGACGATGGTGCGCTCCATCGCCGGCCTGCGGATCCTGGCCACCAGCCGGCAGGCGCTGGGCATCGCGGGAGAGCAGGTGCTGACCGTGCCGACGTTGTCGCTGCCCGAGCCGGACCCGTCGGGACCGCGCGCGGGATCCGTCAGCACCCACCCGGACGCGGTGCGGCTGTTCGCCGACCGGGCCATGGCCGTGCTGCCCGGCTTCACCGTCACCGAGTCCAACCGTGAGGTCATCGAGCGGATCTGCCGCCACCTGGACGGCATCCCGCTCGGGATCGAGCTGGCGGCCGTACGTCTGCGGTCGCTCTCCATCGAGCAGCTGATGGCCCGCCTGGACAACCGGTTCCAGCTGCTCACCGCGGGAAAGCGGACCGCGATGCCGCGGCAGCAGACGCTGCGGGCGCTGATCGACTGGAGCCACAGCCTGTGCACCGAGAAGGAACAGCTGCTGTGGGCCCGCGCCTCCGTGTTCGCCGGCGGCCTCGACCTGGAGGCCGCGGAGGCGGTGTGCTCCGGCGACGGCATCGACCGCGACGAGGTCATCGATCTCGTGGCGGGGCTGATCGACAAGTCAGTGCTCGTCCGCGACGACCGGTCGCCCGCGGTGCCGACCGTGCGTTACCGGCTGCTGGAGACCATCAGGCAGTACGGCCGCGAGCGGCTCGCTGCGATGGGGCAGGAGGCGGCGCTGCGGCGGCGGCACCGCGACTATTTCCGCGGCCTCGCGGCCGGCTACCGCGCCAACGTCTTCGGACCCTCCCTGGTGACGTGGTCCGCCAGGCTGCGAGCCCACCACGCCAACCTGCGCCGGGCTCTCGAGTACTGCTTCGCGGATCCCCAGGAGGCCCCTACCGGGCTGGCCATGGCCGCCGACCTGTTCCACCAGTGGGCGGCCGGCGCGTACCTGGGCGAGGGGTGCGAGTGGCTGGACCGAGGGCTGGCCGCGGCCCCCGAGCCGGACGAGGTGTACGCCCGGGCCCTGTGGTCCCGCGCCTGGCTGGCCATCATCCAGGCCGACGTCGACTCCGCCGAGACGATGCTGCGCGAGGCCGGGGCGATCGGCGCGAGGCTCGGCGACGAGTCGGTGCAGGCGTACGCGGCGCTCTGCTCCGGAATGATCAGGATGTACCGGGGCGATCCCGAGCCCGCGGTCACCTGCTACGAGAGAGCCGGTGCCCTCCACCGCGCGGTGGGCGACCACATGGGGCTCGCGCTCTCCCTCGTCTGGACCTGCCTGGCCCGCTCCTTGCGCGGCGACTCGGCACGTGCCCTCTCCGCGGGCGAGCGGTGCATCGCGCTCTGCGACACCCACGGCGAACGCTGGGTCAGGTCCTACGCGCACATGGCGCTCGGCGTCGAGAGCTGCCGCCACGGCGACACCCGGCGGGCGGCGGCGTATGCGAAGGAGAGCCTGCGGTTCCAGCGGACCATCGACGACCTGCTGGGAGTCAGGTTCAACATGGAGGTGCTGGTGTGGATCGCCGCCTCCGAGGGGCGGCACGAGCGGGCGGCCGTGCTGCTGGGCGCGCTCCGGACCGTCCGCCGGATGATCGACGTCATGCCGCTCGAATATGTCTACGTTTTGCGCCACTACGACGATTCCGAGGCACGCATCCGCGAGGCGCTCGACGAGGCGAAGTTCGAGGAGGCCGTCAGGCGGGGCTCTCGGCTCTCCTACGACGAGGCGCTCGCGTACGCGCTGGAAGAGCACGCGTCCCGCGCCGGCAGAACCGCCTCGGCACAGCCGCTGACCCGTCGCGAGATGGAGATCGCCCGCCTCGTGGCCCGCGGCATGAGCAACAAGGAGATCGCCGCCACCCTGGTCATCGCGCAGCGCACCGCCGAGGGACACGTCGAGCACATTCTGACCAAACTCGGTTTCACCTCCCGCACCCAGATCGCCGTCTGGGTCACCGACCAGGAACGGTGAGCGGATCGCCTTCGCCCGCCCTACGGTGCTGCTTTGTCACATTTTCGCGTCGTAAAGCGTCTTTTAGGTAGCCATGTTCTGAGCCGAGCTGACGCTCTCTTCCTGCACGAGGTGATTCCCCTTGCCATCCACTCCGGACGCCTCCTACGCCGACCCGAGATTCTTGCGGATCGACGTCGACGCCAGCGAAGGGCTCGTTTCGATGGGCACGCGACTCCTGCACACGCTGCCGTCGTTCCACGGCTCGATCTACCTGCGCCCGGCCGGATCGCTGGCCGGCTTCGCGCTGAGCTTCCCACTGCCGCTGCCGTACCGGGAAGAGCCGCCCGAGCTGGTGTGGGAGGCGGTGGAGCTCCCTGCGAGCCGGCTGCCGCAGGAGGTCAGCGGGCAGAGCAGCCTGCGGCTGGGGCGGCGGCGGGCCTTCGCGCGCGTGTCGGCCCTGTGCGCGGAGGTGCCCGGGGGGCGCTCCGGCCGCCCGTACCTGAAGATCGTGCTGGAGGCGCGGCTGCCGTCGCTCGCGCTGCGCTGGCCATCCGCGACCTGGCACCGGCTGCGGCCGGCCAGGCTCAGGCTCTTCACCGAGATCCGCCCAGAGCCGACGGGGACGAGCCTGGCGTGATCCCGCGGGCGATGATCGCGGTCGCCGGGCGCGGCGCGCACCGGCGGGTGCACGGGCCTGCCGGCGTCAACGCGCTCTGACCCTCGTCTCCGCGGCCGGCGTCTTCCGCTCGGGGCTCGTCCGCGGGTGATGGCGGATGATGGAATATCGGGACGGGCTTCGGCGCTACCTCTATCGTCAAACTTTCAACAGTCATGGATGGTGACTAAGGTGCAGTTCGGGATCTTCAGCGTGGGCGACGTGACCACCGACCCCACCACGGGCCGGACGCCGACCGAGCACGAGCGCATCAAGGCGATGGTGACGATCGCACTCAAGGCCGAGGAGGTCGGCCTCGACGTGTTCGCGACGGGTGAGCACCACAACCCGCCCTTCGTGCCGTCCTCGCCGACCACCATGCTCGGCCACATCGCGGCCAGGACGGAACGGCTGATCCTTTCCACGGCCACGACGCTCATCACGACCAACGACCCGGTGAAGATCGCCGAGGACTACGCCATGCTGCAGCACCTGGCGGACGGCCGGGTGGACCTCATGATGGGCCGGGGCAACACCGGGCCGGTCTACCCGTGGTTCGGCCAGGACATCCGGCAGGGCATCCCGCTGGCCATCGAGAACTACGCGCTGCTGCACCGGCTGTGGCGCGAGGACGTCGTCGACTGGGAGGGCCGCTACCGCACGCCGCTGCAGGGCTTCACCTCGACGCCGCGCCCGCTCGACGGGGTGCCGCCGTTCGTGTGGCACGGCTCGATCCGCACCCCCGAGATCGCCGAGCAGGCCGCCTACTACGGCGACGGCTTCTTCGCCAACAACATCTTCTGGCCGAAGGAGCACTTCATGCGCCTGATCAACCTCTACCGGCAGCGATACGCCCACTACGGTCACGGCACGCCCGAGCAGGCCATCGTCGGGCTGGGCGGCCAGGTGTTCATGCGCAGGAACTCGCAGGACGCGGTGCGGGAGTTCCGCCCGTACTTCGACAACGCCCCCGTATACGGCCACGGGCCGTCGCTGGAGGAGTTCACCGCGGAGACGCCGCTCACGGTGGGCAGCCCGCAGCAGGTCATCGACAGGACGCTGAAGTTCAGGGAGCACTTCGGCGACTACCAGCGGCAGCTGTTCCTCATGGACCACGCGGGTCTGCCGCTGAAGACGGTGCTGGAGCAGATCGACCTCCTCGGCGAGGAGGTCGTGCCCGTGTTGCGCGAGGAGTTCGCCAAGGGCCGCCCCGCCGAGGTGCCCGACGCCCCGACCCACGCCTCCCTGCTCGCGGCGAGGGACTCCGGCGCGCCCGTCACCGCCTGACCC
>NZ_SMKO01000315.1 GCF_004348685.1 Nonomuraea deserti
GGAGCTCAGCAGGGGCGCGCGGGCGGCGGCGGGCGGAGGGCGAGGCCGGGTGTCGCGGCGGGCGCTGCTACTCGGAGCGGGCGCGGTCGCGGGCACGGCGGCCGTGACGGGAGGCGTGCTGTGGTGGCGCTCAGCCCAGGGCCCGGCACCCCGGGCGCGGGCCACCGGGCCCGCCGCCGCAGGCAGCCCGGACGTGAGCGGCCGGACCGTGACGTCCACCACCCCCGCGGGCCCGGCGACACCGGCCGGGCGGGACGGCTCGCCGGGCGCCACCACGACGCCCGAGCGCACGATCGTCCCGCCGCGGCCGGAAGGGCAGGACATCGTGATCGCGATGCAGAGCGCGATCACGGTGAAGCCGATGGCGGACCTGACCTTCGACGGCGCCCTGACGCAGAGCGAGTTCGCCGCGAAGGCGCACGGCCGGATCCGGTTCCATCCCGAGGCGAGCTTCAGCCCGCAGAACTGCGCCTACGCCATGACCGTCGCCCCCGCCGGCGAGCCGGCCATGGACGTGACCATGGTGCTGTCCGGCGGCTCCGTCGAGCTGTTCGTCGACGGGAAAGCTCAGGGGGAGCGCGAGCCGCGCGGCCAGGACCACCTCGACATGGTCGTCACCATGTCGGGCATCGGCGTCATCCTCGACCTGGTGAGGCGCACGGAGCGGGTGGACGCGGCCGCCCTGCGCTACTCCGGCAGCCTGCCGGCGGAGAAGGCGCCCGGCGCGATCCAGGAGCAGCTCGCGGGCATGGCCGGCTGGAAGACGAACGAGCTCGAAGGCACCAGGATCAACTGGCAGCTGGAGCTGGACCGGCAGAACCGCCCCCGGCTCTTCGTGCTCTCCTGGGTGACCGAGGTACGCGGCACCGAGCTCGCCTCCACCTACTCCACGACGTTCGGGGGCTGGCGGCAGGGGGAGATCGCCGCGCCCGGCTAGCGATCCGGGCACGCCATGGGATCGCCTCAGGCCCCTCGTGCGGCGATGATGAGGGACATGGAGACAGCCCCGGTGCCGCCGATCTCCACCATGGGTGCCATCGTCACGGTGGAGCGCGTGCTCGCCCGAACCCCCGCCCTGGCCGTCCTGCTGCCGATGATCCAGGCCTTCGACACCGGCTGCCTGCTGAACATCGACGTCGTGGCCCGTAACGCCGCGGCGCCGCGCGGCCTGGCGCTGCAGCTCGACTCCGCGTTCTCCGGCGAGGAGAGCACGTCGCTGCACATCACGCTGCGCTACTCGGACGGCGTCGAGGTCGCCTCCGACGCCGACCACCACTGCGCCCCGCCGAGCCTTTCCTGGTTTCCGGGCGGCGTGCGCGGCGACGCGACGTTCACCCTCTACCAGACGCCCCTGTGGCTGCATCCGCTGCCGCCGCCGGAGGACTTCGTCCTCACCATGGAGTGGCCGTGGGCCGGCATCGACCTCGAGACCATGCGGCTCGACGGCGCCGCCATCGCGGGCGCGGCGGCGCGGTCGAAGCACTGCTGGCCGTCCTGGGGGACCACCGAGGCGCACTGACCATCTAGTACGACTTCTGCGTCTGTACGTTGAAGTCGTCCATCTTGACCTGCTTGGCCGGGTCAGTGAGCGGATGATCGATGCGCAGCACGTCGAGACCCTGGCGCATGTCGCTGGAGTAGATGTAGCCGTTGTAGTAGTAGGCGGACCAGGAGCCCACGGTGCCGCCGGTCTCGTCGGCACCGCGCTCGAAGAAGCCGATCTCCTTCGGGTTGGCGGAGTCGGTGAAGTCCCAGATCGACACCCCGCCCTGGTACCACGACTGGACCATGACGTCCTTGCCCGGCACCGGGATCAGGGAGCCGTTGTGGGCGACGCAGTTCTCGTCCGGCTGCTGCTCCCGCGGGATCTTGAAGTAGCCGCGCCGCTCCAGCTGGCCGTTCACCAGGTCGTAGACGGCATCAGCGCCCTTCGTGGGAGGGGTGTTCCTGTCGCAGGTGGCCATGGCGCCGCCGCCGAGCTCGTCACCGAACACGATCTTGGTGGCGTCGTTGTTGAACGTCGCCGAGTGCCAGATCTGGAAGTTCTCGGGGTCGTTGAGCCGCTGGACGACCTTCGGTTCGACCGGGTTGGAGATGTCGAGGATCACGCCGTCGCCGAAGCAGGCGGCCGCGGCCACGTGCTTCTCCGGGTAGGCGGTGATGTCGTGGCAGCCGGAGCCGTTCTCGCTGTTGGAGCGCTCCGGGAAGAGGTCCGGCTTCGCCGCCATCTTCGCCGACCGCGGATCCTGCACCGGGATCTCCACGATCTGGATGAGCTCGTGCGGCGGCTGGCAGGTCTCCGACTCGGGCTCCGGGCCCGGCGAGGAGACGTACACGTACACGGTCTCCCCGGCGGGGACCATCGTGTGCGTGTGGGAGCCGCAGTCGGTCTGGACCGCGCTGACGTACCTGGGGCTCTTCTTGTCGCTGATGTCGAAGATGCGCAGCCCTTCCCAGCTGCGGCGGTCATCACGGGAGTCGCACTCCGGGCCGCTGCGCGGCTCGTCGATCGACAGGATGAGCAGGTCGCCGTAGACGGTGACGTCGTTCTGCTGCGCCGGGCAGGACACCTGGCTGACGATCTCCGGCTTCGTCGGGTCGCTGATGTCGTAGATCGTGAACCCGCCGAAGTTGCCCACGTACGCGTAGTCGCCCTGGAAGGCGAGGTCCGTGTTGAGGTCTTCCGGACCGTCTAACGGGGCGGTCCTCGGAATGTTGGCGACGTGTTCCACGTTGTCGCTCTTCATCACGCCGTCCGCGGCGGTCCTTGCTGGAGCGCTGGTCTCCTGCGACGACCCGGCGGGCGTTTCGGGCCTGCCCCCCAGCGGGACTCCGGCGCACGCGGAGACCAGCAGCAGGACCGTACACAACAACGCTCCGCGCAGCTTGGCAGAGATCAACGCGCATTCCCCTTCATGTTGTGGCTCAGTATGGAAGCTATGTCAGCAGGTTCGACGCCGCGCACCGTCTTCATCACGGTTCTGACCATATTGGGCCTTAGCGCCTGCTCGCAGCCGCCTGCCCAACCCTCGGCCGTGGGAACGGAGGCGCCGGTCATCGTGCCGGGCAGCCCGGGCGGCCAAGGACGCACGGCGACGCCGGGGGAGCGGATCGGGCAGACGCCCGCTCCGACCGTGGCCTCCGACGTACGTTTCGCCGAGGCCATGATCCCGCATCATCGCCAGGCACTGGAGATGACCGCACTGGTGGAAGACCGCACGACCACGCCCACCATCCGCGCGATCGCCCGCGCGATCGACGCCGCCCAGTTGCCGGAGATCAAGGGCATGGCCAGCTGGCTCACCGAACTGGGCCGCTCTGCGCCGTCGGGGCACGACCACGGGGAGGCCGAGGGCTACGGAATGGCGACCGAGCAGCAGCTGAACGCGCTGGGGGCGGCCAAGGGGACCGCCTTCGACCGGTTGTTCCTCGAGCTGATGATCAGGCATCACGAGGGGGCGGTGAAGATGGCGGGAGAGCAACTCGCGACCGGCCGGGACCGGCGCATGCGGCTGCTCGCCAAGGATGTGTACTCGGGTCAGAGCATCGAGATCGCCCGCATGAAGCGGGTGCTGGAATCGCTGCCGGCCTAGCTCCGGCTCGGGGGGACGGCTCCGCGCCAGGAAGCGCTCCGGTCGGGAGGCGCCCCGGATCAGGGGGCGCTCCGGGCCGGGGGGCGCTCCGGGTCAGAATGCGCCCCGGGTCAGGGGGCGCCTCGGATCAGGGCCGCTTCAGATCAGGGCCGCTTCGGATCAGGGGCGTTCCGGATCACGAGGGCCAGAGCATGTTGGTCAGCTCGCTGTCGAGATCCATGAAGTCGGTCTCGCGGCCCGCGGGCACCTTCTCGTACGTGCGGTGGAGGAATTCGGTGAGCGGGGCCAGCGGCACTTCGAAGAGCGCCTGCCCGAACGGTGACGTGAGACTGATGTGCAGCGTGCGCTCGCCGTCGGCGCGCGCGGGCCACACCTGCACGTCGCCGTCACCGACGCGTCGCACGATGCCCACGGTCAGCAACTCGCGAGCAAAGATCCACTCGACCGGCTCGTCGTTCCCTACGTGGAAGGCCATGCGGATGGCGTATGGGTCGTCGGCTGTGTAACTCAACCCGGCGAGCAGGGGGACGGTTGTACGGTCGGGGACCACAAGCCGAAGGCCAAGCTCGGCGGAGACGGTGGTGCTGTTCATCGTCAGCCAAACCTTTTCGTCGTAGGTCCCCTCTACGGGGCTTTCACTGCTCTGACGGACTTCGTCCTGAGCTATGACGCAGGGAACGAAGAAACCCGTAGGAAAGATTCCGCTCCTAGGGCCTTCTGTAACGCACATCACAGCTGGACATTTAGGCATCTACCAGGCTAAACGGCATCAATCGGGTCGTATTTGCAAGGGTTTTGCGTGCGGTGGACCGTGATCCAGAGGCGTCGGTCATGAACGTTTCTTGCGAAATGATCGCGACCGGCGTCTTCCGGAACACGACTGATGGTATGCCACCGACCCGCCATGCCGATGGGCAACCGCCGCGTTTCACCCGAATCCCTACTGCTGCGCCGATCCGGTCACCCCCCGGCCCCCTCCCGCAGCCCGGCCCACCCGCTCGGGATCACATCGCTTCGCCAGCAGGCGCCAGAGTGCGGTATGGTTTTCCCCGTCGGCACCAAGCGGAGCCGACAGGGCGGGCGATTAGCTCAGCGGGAGAGCGCTTCGTTCACACCGAAGAGGTCACTGGTTCGATCCCAGTATCGCCCACCGCGAAGACGCAGGTAGCACGGGGTTTCGGAGTTGATCCGAGGCCCCGTTCCTCGTGTCTGGGGGACGATGGGAGCCAATCGGGGAGCCATCTCACTCGGACTCTCTACCCGTGTCGGCTGTCACCGAAGATCGTGTTCATGGTTTGGGCACCTTTGGTGATCACCGGCCTGAGCTGGTGCCGATAGACCGCCTCTGTGACGCTGGTGCCCGCGTGCCCGACGAGATCAGCGATGATCTCGATGGGCACACCCTGGTCACTCATGATGGAAACGAACGAGTGACGCAGTTCGCGCGGTGTCCAGGCGGTTCCGATCTTTGCGTCCTTTGTGATCTTGCGGAATGCCCGCCGCACGTTGGCCGCGTCCAACTCGGTGCCGACGCTCGTGCAGAACACCAGGTTGTGGTCTTGCCATGCCTCGCCCGCCCTGAGCTTGTGGGTGGCCTGGCGGGTGTGATGGTGCCGGAGGGCCTCGGCGGCGAGTCTGGGGAGTTCCAGCGTGCGCCGTGACTTGCGGGTCTTGGTGTCACCCCCTTCTCGGACGGCTCGCCATACGTAGATGGCGAGCTTCTTGTGTCTGAACCCTGCCTCGGTGACCGGCTGCCACTGCTTGAGGTTCGGTATCCAGGCGACGACGTGATCCCAGTGCAGCGCGCGGGCTTCCTCGGTACGGACGCCCGTGGTGAGGCTGAGCACCACGTAGGCATGAAGTTCCGAGGTTGCCGCGGCCTTGAGCACCGCCTCCGCCTGGTGCCGGGTGAGTGCCTTGCTGGGGCGCCCGTCCGTGCCCTTGGGCGTGGTGACCAGCTCAGCCACGTTCCTGAGCACCATGTCACGTGCCTGGGCTTGCCGGATGGCTCGCTTCAGCACGCTGTGAATCTCCCGCAGGGTGGTGGTCGCCAGTTCGCCGGCGAGTCGGTCAAGCCACTCATCCACGTGATCCGCGCGGAGCTGCTGGAGCTTGATCTTCCCCAGTCCGGGGATGACGTGCGTCTCGGCGAGGATGCGTAGCTTGGTGACGGTGTTCTCGGATCGGCCCTTGATGCCCTTGCTGAGCCAGTCGTTGACGGCATCGCGCACGGTGTAGGTCTCCGATGCGGTGATGCCCGCTTCAAGGTCTTTGACGGCCTTGATCAGCTTGTCCTTAACGGCGGTCTTGGTCTTGGCCTTGCGCTTGAGGCGCTGGCGCTTGCCGTCGGGGCCGAACCCGAGGGAGATGGCTCCGGTGAAGCCGTCCCCCTCGGGATAGATGGTCGCTTCGTACTTGCCGATCAGGATCTTGGCCAAGGGATCACCCCTTCTCGTGACGGTTGAGGTACTCCTCGATCGCCTTCCTGATCACCCACGACACATCTCGTTCCTGCGACTCGGCGTACTTGCGGAGACGGTCTTTGAGTTCCGTGTCCACGCGTACGGGAGGCAGGGTCGTTCGGTCGCTCGTCATTGACGGCTTCCTTCCTGTGTCATGCAGTTATCAAGAGGCGCCGGCCGGTTGTGCGAGGGTTCCGGACAACCGGCCTTGTAGAACGTTGTAGCACGATGCTCTACGCCTCGTCCATCGATTCCAGCGAGGAAACGAACTCGGCAAGGTGCCGGTCGGTGATCCGGCGCAGCTTGCCGATCTTGATGCTCTTGAGCTGTCCGGTACGGAGAAGGAAGTAGACCTTGTCACGTCCGATGCTCAGCATCTCCGCGACTTGTTCGACGGTGTATGCCTGCATGTGCATCCCCCCTCTCGATCGTCGAGGTGTGCCCGCGCACGGTCGCCGGTTACGGATGGTGATCGTCCGTCGGTTCGTCCGTCCGCGCCTGTCGCTGCCTCTACACGCGCAGACGCGCGGACGGACGCGGACGGCGGACGCGGACGATTACGGATCGTGCACCTCTGGGAGGGCTCGCCAGCGTCCTCGTGAGACCTGTTCGACCTGGCGCGTGCGGCTCAGCTCTTGGAGGCGTTGGTAGACCCAGGTTCGGCGCATGCCGGTTGCGCGCATGAGGTCGCCGATGCTCACCCCGTCGCTCGGGGCCTGCCTCAGTGCGGTGGTGAGTGCGTCTTCAGCGGCTCGTACGGGGTTGTCGCGGGCGTGTCGGGGTGAGGGGCGGATGGTGGGC
>NZ_SMKO01000316.1 GCF_004348685.1 Nonomuraea deserti
GTGGTTCCGGGGGCGGCTCCGGGGGCGACGACGGCACCACGCTGAGATACGCCTGGTGGGGCAGCACCATCCGCCAGCAGAACTACACCAAGGCCCTCAAGGAGTTCGCCGCCAAGAACCCGGGCATCCAGGTCGAGCCGGAGTTCGCCGAATACTCCGCCTTCCAGGAGCGCATGACGACGCAGATGGCCGCCCGCGACGTCGCCGACATCTTCTGGATCGCCTCAGCTCAGGTGCTCACCTACCACAAGAGCAACCTCTACCGCCGCCTCGACGACATCCCCACCCTCGACCTGTCCGACTACTCCCAGCAGGAGCTCGAGTCGTTCAAGCTGGGCGGGCAGCTCAACACCATGCCGTTCGGCGTCTTCGTCCCCGTCATCCGCTACAACGAGACGTTCGCCGAGGAGGACGAGGTCGAGCTCCCGCCTGACGACGCCGACTGGGACGCGTGGGCGGCCTTCCTCATCGACTACTCCAAGGACAACCCCGGCAAGCGCAAGGGCATGCCGTACGAGGCCGACGCCGACATGTGGTTCGAGGCGTGGTTGCGCCAGCGCGGCGAGCAACTCTGGACCGAGGACGGCAACGTGGGCTTCACCGCCGACAGCGTGCGCGCCTGGTTCGACTGGTGGGACAAGCTGCAGAAGGCCGGAGCCGTGCTGACGCTCAGCGAGCAGGAGGGCATGGGCCCCGACTGGGCGCTGGTCGGCAAGAAGGTGCTGGCCAAGGTGGGCAACTCCAACCACATCATCGACGACGCCAAGATGTTCCCCGACCACCGCTTCAAGCTGCGCGGCGTGCCGGTGGCCAAGGACGCGCAGGCCGGTCACCCGTTCCTGTACTTCCCCAGGATGGCGATATATCAGGGCATCGATGAGGAGAAGCTGGAGGCGGCCGGCAAACTTGTCAGCTACAACACCAACGACCCGGCCATGCTCAAGACCGTCGGCCTGACCATGGGCGCGCCGGTCAACCCCAAGGTCTTCCAGCAGACCCTCGACGCGGCGAGCGGGGACGAGAAGGAGATGCTCACCGCCGTACAGGTCGTCCGGGAGGCCGAGCGCCGGCCCCGCTTCGAGGCGCCCCCCGGCACGAGCACCTGGCGCACGGCCATGGCCAGGGTCGCCGAGGAGATCTCGCTCGGCCGCCTGAGCACCGCCGACGGCTCCAAACGGCTCCTGGACGAGATCGGGACCGGCATCACGCGGGCGCGTTAGGAGATCGCTGTGCCGATCACGCGAGCGAGGCGCGGGCCGCGCGGCCAGGGCGGGGCCGCGCACGTCTTTCTCATCCCGTGGTGGCTCGGCCTCGTGCTGGTCACGGCCGTGCCGCTGCTCGCCTCCCTCTACCTGGCCTTCACCGACTACAACATCCTCAGCACGCCGGAGTTCAACGGCCTGGAGAACTTCCGGCGCATGTTCGAGGACGGCTACTTCTGGGCGGCCGTCCGGGTGACGCTGGTCTACGTCCTGGTTTCCATCCCGCTGCAACTGGGCTTCGCCCTGCTGCTCGCCCTCATCCTCGACCGGGGCCTGCGCGGGCTGGCCTTCTACCGCAGCGCCTTCTACCTCCCGTCGTTGCTCGGCACCAGCGTCGCGGTCGCGATCCTGTGGCGGCAGGTCTTCGGCGACGACGGCCTGATCGACCGGGCGCTGTCGGTGTTCGGGCTGGAGCTGGGAAGCTGGCTGCAGAACCCGAGCCTGTCGTTGTCGACGCTGATCGTGCTGAACGTGTGGACGTTCGGCTCGCCGATGGTCATCTTCCTCGCCGGCCTCCGCCAGATCCCCGAGGAGTTGTACGAGGCCGCCAGGGTCGACGGCGCCGGCGTCGTCCGGCAGTTCACCGGCGTCACGATCCCGCTGCTGACCCCGATCATCTTCTTCAACCTGATCCTGCAGACGATCGGGGCCTTCCAGTCCTTCACCCAGGCCCACGTCGTCAGCGGCGGCACCGGAGGCCCGGCCAACTCGACGCTGTTCTACACGCTCTACATCTACCAGCAGGGATTCACGAACTTCGACATGGGCTACGCCTCCGCGCTGGCATGGGTGCTGATGGCCGCGATCGGCGTGGTGACGGCCGTGCACTTCGTCCTGTCCAAATACTGGGTCTTCTACGGAGACGACTGATGACGACCGCGACCCTCGACTCCACGCGTACCCGATCCAGGGCGGCCGCACGGCGGCGCATCCGCCGCGACCTGCTCAAACATCTCGGCCTCTGCGCCTTCGTGCTGCTGATGCTCTATCCGCTGGTCTGGATGATCGCCAGCTCGCTCAAGCCCGACCACCTCGTCCTCACCGAGCCAGGGCTCATCCCCAGCGAGATCACCTTCGACAACTTCGTCGAGGGCTGGCACGCGCTCAACCGCCCGTTCTCGGTCTTCTTCCTCAACTCGCTGGTCGTCACCGTCGGCTCGATCATCGGCAACCTGTTCTCCTGCTCGCTGACCGCGTTCGCGCTGGCCAGGCTGGAGTTCAGGATGCGCAGGGTCTATCTCGCCATCACGCTCGTGTCGGTGATGCTGCCGATGCACGTGCTGGTGATCCCGCAGTACATCTTCTTCTCGCAGTTCGACCTGGTGAACACGTACTATCCGCTGCTCGTGCCGAAGTTCCTGGCCACCGACGCGTTCTTCATCTATCTAATGGTGCAGTTCATCAGGACCATCCCGCGCGACCTCGACCGGGCGGCCTGGATCGACGGCTCGGGTCCGTTCCGCACCTTCTGGT
The DNA here is from genome assembly GCF_004348685.1 of Nonomuraea deserti. GTDB lineage: Bacteria > Actinomycetota > Actinomycetes > Streptosporangiales > Streptosporangiaceae > Nonomuraea > Nonomuraea deserti. Next base: position 2,736 of record NZ_SMKO01000316.1, read on the forward strand.
ACGTGATCCTGCCGCTGATGCGGCCCGCGCTCGTCACCACCACGATCTTCACGTTCATCTGGACGTGGAACGACTTCTTCGTGCCGCTGATCTACCTCACGTCGCCGAAGATGTTCACGGTGCCGGTGGCGCTCAACTCCATGGTCGACTCCGAGTCGCAGGGCGGCGTGGGCATGCTGTTCGCGATGTCGCTGGTGTCGCTGCTGCCCGTGCTCATCTTCTTCGCCGTCGCGCAGAAACAGCTCATCCGCGGCATCGCCACCACGGGGCTCAAATGAGGATCCTGTTCACCGGCGAGCACGACGAGAGCGTGCGCCGCGGCGTACGCGCCGCGGCCCCGCAGACGGGCGTCACGTTCGGGGCGGACCTCGCCGAGGGGATCGAGGAGGCGGACGCGGTGGTCGGCCACGTGCCGGACGCGTTGCTGGCCAGGGCGCGCCGGCTGCGCTGGGTGCACAGCCCGGCCGCCGGCGTGGACGGCGCGCTGTCGGGCGCGCTGCTCGACAGCGACGTGACGCTCACGTCCTCCGCGGGCAACGGCGCGATCCCGCTGGCGGAGCACGCGATGTTGATGATGCTCATGCTCAGCAGGGACGCGCCCCGCTGGTTGCGTGCGCAGGCTGAGCGCCGCTGGGACCGCTACCCGCACGGCGAGCTGGCCGGCGCGACCGTCGGGCTCTACGGGCTGGGCAACGCGGGGCTCGACCTGGCGGCCAAGGCGAAGGCGTTCCACATGCGGGTGCTGGGCATGCGCCGCAGGGCCGGCATGCCCGCGCCGGGCGTGGACGAGCTGTGCGGCCAGGACGACTTTCCCCGGTTCCTGGCCGCGTGCGACTTCGTGGTGGTCACCGCGCCGCTCACGGCGGCCACGGCTGGGCGGTTCGACCGGGCCGCGTTCGCCGCGATGAAGCGTACGGCGTGCTTCGTCTGCGTCTCGCGCGGCGGCATCGCGGACGACGACGCCCTGCTCGACGCGTTGTGGCGGGGCGAGATCGCGGGGGCGGGGCTGGACGCGCACGGCGTGGAGCCGCTGCCGGCGGAGAGCCCGTTCTGGAGGCTGCCGAACGTCATCGTCACCCCGCACAACGGCGCCACCACGGGCGCGACCGCGCGGCGCGGCGTGGAGATCATGCTCGACAACGTGGGCAGGTTCGCCCGCGGCGAGCCGCTGCGCAACGTCGTCGACAAGGCGGCCGGGTATTGAGCGCTAGTATACTTGTCTGACGATTCTGCTCGGCGTTCGGCGATCCTTGGGAGGGGTCCTTTGGACGGCCAGACCAGCTTTTCTCTCGGACCGTCGTCTCTGACGGAAGCGCTCTACGAATCCGTGCGCAAGCGCATCGTCAACGGCGAGATCGCCCCGGGGGAGAAGCTCACCGAGATCCGCATCGCCGGCGAATACAGCGTCGCACGGCCCACCGCGAAGGCCTGCCTGGAGCGGCTCACCGCGCTCGGGCTGCTGCGCCGCACGACCCACAAGACCGCGGTCGTCCCCAAGCTCGACGAGGACGACATCCGCGACCTCTACTTCAGCCGCGAGACCGTCGAGCGCGCGGCGGTCGCGGCGCTCGCCCGCACCGCCACCGTGCCGCAGGCCGCCGCCCGCGCGCAGGCGGCGATGAAGGCGGCGGCCGGCGACATGGCCTTCGCCAGCCAGGTGGAGGCCGACATCGCGTTCCACTCCGCGCTGGTCGCGGCCGTGGGCAGCCGGCGGCTGTCGCGCATGCACGAGGTGATCCTCGGCGAGGTGCACCTGACGATGGGCCAGTTCCAGGCCCACAGGACCACGCACCCGATGAACGTGGTGCACGAGCACGACGACATTCTCAAGGCGATCGGCGACGGCGACCCCGAGCGGGCCCAGCAGCGCCTTGCCCACCATCTCGACCAGGCCCAGGGCCGCCTGCTCGGCCAGTTGCGCCGCGAGCGGTCGGAAGAGGCCAGCGCGTAGGAGCTCATGTGACCAGATGGACCGTCAACTGCTCGATCCTCTACACCGGCCTGCCCCTGCTCGACCGCCCGGCCGCGGCGGCCGCCGACGGGTTCACGGCGGTGGAGTTCTGGTGGCCGTGGCCGCAGGCCGTGCCCGCCGACCGTGACGTGGACGCGTTCGTACGCGCCGTCGAGGACGCGGGCGTGCGGCTGACCGGGCTCAACTTCTTCGCGGGCGACATGGCGGCCGGCGATCGCGGCCTCGTGTCGTGGCCGGAGCGCTCCCGCGAACTGCTCGACAACATTCCCGTGGTGGCGGCCATCGGCGAGCGGCTCGGCTGCCGGGCCTTCAACGCCCTCTACGGCAACCGCGTCGAAGGGATCGACGCGAAGGAGCAGGACGACCTGGCCGTGGAGATGCTGGCGGCCTGCGCCCGCGGCGTCGACGGCACCGTGCTGGTCGAGCCGGTGAGCGGCGCGCCGCGCTATCCCCTGCTGACGGCCGCCGACGCGGTGGCCGTGCTCGAGCGGCTGGACGACGTGCCCGGTGTGGGGCTGCTGGCCGACTTCTACCACCTGGCCGTCAACGGCGACGACGTGCCCGCCGTCATCGAGCGGCACGCCGCGCGCATCGCCCACGTGCAGATCGCCGACGCCCCCGGCAGGGGCGCGCCGGGCGAGGGTAAGCTGCCGCTCCGGCGGTGGATCTCTGACGTGTACGCAGCCGGATATAACGGATATGTCGGCCTCGAATACCGCTCCGACAGTCCCGGCGCCTTCGACTGGCTACCCCGCGCGGAACGAGCCGCCGCCCCAGAGTAGCCAGCGCGACAGAGACCGGCGCGACAGAGACCGGCACGACAGAGACCGGCACGACAGAGACCGGCACGACAGGGAGCGGCGCCAGAGAGATCGGCGCGATGGAGAGCCGGCGACAGAGCAACAGGCGCGTGAGAACCCGGCGCGACAGAGCGGTGCCTGAGCAACCGACGCCAGAACAACCGGTGTGAGAACCGGCGCGTGAGAAACCGATGGGAGAGGAACGTCGTGAGCACCATTGCCTTCATCGGCCTCGGCATCATGGGCAGTCCCATGGCCGTGCACCTGGTCAGGGCCGGGCACACCGTGGCCGGCTACAACCGCTCGCCCGAGAAGGCCAAGGCCCTGACCGAGGCGGGCGGGCGCGCGGCCGCCTCGATCGCCGACGCCGTGACGGGGGCGGACGTGGTCGCCCTCATGGTGCCCGACTCTCCCGACGTGCAGGCCGTACTGACCGGGGATGACGGCGTGTTCGCGCACGCCGCGCCCGGCACCTTGATCATCGACTTCTCCTCGATCCGGCCCGACGTCACCCGCGAGCTGGCCGGCGAGGCGGCCGCCCGCGGCCTGCGCTATCTCGACGCCCCCGTCTCCGGTGGCGAGGCGGGCGCCAGGAACGCCGCTCTGTCGATCATGGTGGGTGGCGAGAGCGACGCCTTCGCGGCGGCCGAGCCCATCTTCGACGCGGTCGGCAAGACCGTCGTGCACGTCGGGCCGAGCGGCGCGGGCCAGACGGTCAAAGCGGCGAATCAGCTCATCGTCGCCGCGAACATCGAGGCGCTGGCCGAGGCGGTCGTGTTCCTGCGGGCGTACGGAGTGGACCTGGAGGCGGCGCTGGACGTGCTGGGTGGCGGCCTGGCGGGCTCGGCGGTGCTGGCCCAGAAGCGCGGCAACATGCTGGACCACGCGTTCGAGCCCGGCTTCCGCATCGCCCTGCACCACAAGGACATGGGCATCGTCACGTCGGCGGCCCGCGAGGCCGGGGTGGTGCTGCCGCTCGGCGCGCTGGTCGCCCAGCTCGTGGCCGCCGCCGACGCGTCCGGCGACGGCGCGCTCGACCACTCCGCGCTGCTCCGGGGCGTCGAACGCCTCTCCGGCGACCTGTAGGGCCGCCGCCGGGCTCGTCCCGCGCCCGGCGAAACGATCTGTGGTGCTATCGGCGGGCTCGTCGGGCACCGGGCGAAGCGACTCGCGGGGCCGCCGGAGCGGCTCATCGCCCGCGCGGCGGAGCGGGGCCGCCGGAGTGGTTCAGCTCTCGCGCTCGGCGGAGAAGCGCCGGGTCAGCTCTTCGGACGTCAGCGGCTCCTCGGGCGGGGAG
>NZ_SMKO01000317.1 GCF_004348685.1 Nonomuraea deserti
CGAGGTGCTTTCCAGCGACGGCATGTCCATCGAGATGCGTGACACCGACGAGGACGTCTTCCGCGCCGCGGAGGAGCTCGGTATCGACCTGTCCCGGCGCGAGCCGAGCAGCGTGGAAGAAGTCTGACCGGTTCCTGCGCCACCTGCGCCTGCCGGGGCCCGCGACGGAGGCACGTCCGTCGCGGGCCCCGGCACGCTGCGGTGGAGCAGGAGGCATGGACCTACGGCCCGCCGTCCGCCGGTGAAAGCGGGTTGTAAGAGGCACGTGGTGCACTACCGGCATGACGACCGAGGAGACCTCGATCCCACGGCGCAGGCGGTGGCTCCTCGAACGGAACGGGCTGTGGGCAGGCTGCCTGACGGCGCTGCGTCACCTGCTGCCGCTGTCCGCTCCCACCCTGGCCCTGTCCGTTCCGATCGGCCTGGCCGCGGCGCTCCGCTCAACCTGGGCGCGGTCGGAACCCGGCGGGACGAAACCGCCGCAGGTGACGCCTGATCGCCAGGACGGCCGGCTCTGCCGGCTGCACGTTCCCGGGGATGCCGACGGTCCCGGGAGGGAGCCACGCGATCGGTGGCGCGCCGCCGTTCGGGGCTCCTCCACCCCGTCAGTGCTGGTGGTTCTCGATGCGGCCGCCGAGCCGGGCATGGAGGCCGGTCAGGAGGTCGGGGGTGGACACGACGGTCCATCGGTCACCGATGAGATACGTTCCGCCGTAGGCCTGGGCCTCCTCGAGCCACGCGTCCTGCCCCGACCGCGCGGTGAAGGTCATGATGACGTAGCGGCCGGCATCGGTCTGGCAGGACACCTGGCGCAGTTCCGTCGCGTCGACCTGGACCGCCGGCCGGTCGCATTCGGCAGCGGCGAGAATGCGGTCCAGGCCGGCCGCGGGCAAAGGCGTGTCGGCGGCGGCTTGAGCGCCGTGGTGGTGGGCGGCGGTTGCGGTGCTGCTCGGCGCCGGAGCGAAGATGGTGAGCGCGGCCAGGCTCACGCCCAGGAAAATCAGGCTGGACGCCGCAATGATTCGTAAATGCTTCATTTCGCGCAACTTTCTGAGGCCTGAGCGGTGGCTGAGCGACCATGCCCAGGTACGCGCGCCGGCGGTCGCAGGTTCAACCCGACCGGCCGCGACCTGGCTTACTTTGTAAAGGCGTCGGCCGTATGCCGAACCTCATGACGACGGGGACCGGACTGCTCGGCTCATGGATCTCCTAAGGTTGTGGGGCTGACGTCCACGGGCGAAGCTTGTCGGGGTTGCGGATCGCCCAGATGTGCTTGATCCGGTCGCCCGCCACCTCGAACGCGTACACCGTCACGGTGACGCCGTCCTCCTGCGCGATCAGGCCGGGCTGGCCGTTGACCATACGCTCCACCAGCGTCAGGTTGCGCAGCCTGCTCTCGAGATGGACCAGGGAGCGCAGGATCTGCTCGGCGCCTTCGACCGGGTGGAGTGCGGTGCTGACCAGGCCGCCGCCGTCGCTGGTCGCGGTGGCGTCGGGGTCGAGGAGGGTGATGAGGGCGTCGATGTCTCCGGCTTCCCACGCCTGTTTGAAGTCCCGCACGATCCGGGCCTGCCGGGACGGCGGTGTCGCGGGCGTTCGCGCGGCGCGGAGGCGGCGGCGGGCCGAGGAGGCGAGCTGGCGGCAGGCCGCCGGGGTGCGGCCGACGATCTCGGCCACTTCGGCGAAGGGGTAGCGGAAGACGTCGTGCAGGATGAACGCGACGCGCTCGGCCGGGGTCATGGATTCGAGCACGACGAGGAAGGCCATGTTGATCGACTCGTCGAGGGTGACGCGGTCGGCCGGGTCGCCTCCGGGCCGCGCGTCGGTCCACTCGGTGGGTTCGGGCAGCGGTTCGGGGATCCATTCGCCGACGTAGGTCTCGCGGCGGGCCCGGGCGGAGGAGAGCAGATTGAGGCAGATGCGGCTGGCGACCTTGCACAGCCAGGCGCCTGGGGAGTCGATGGCGTCCTGCTGCTGCCGGGACATGGCGTACCAGCGGGCATAGGTCTCCTGCACGACGTCTTCGGCGTCGGCCAGCGAGCCGAGCAGCCGGTACGCGAGATTGATCAGCCGGCGCCGTTCGCTCATGATCGCGCTCAAGCCGGGGTCCGGCCCGGGGTGTCCTGGCTCGGGTGGGGTGGTCATGGTGGTGCCGCACTTCCTTCGCTCGTACCGTCCTCACCGGTTCGACAAGACGGGGAGGTGAACTGTGAGGTCGGCGGGTCGCCTCACATTCGGACGGGTTGCGTTGTCGTTCTGGTGAGCCGTTCCGCGGTGGCCCGGACGGTATGCGGGCGGCCGCCGAGGAACGGGTGATCGTCTCGGCGGCCGTGGTTTTCGTGGCCACCGAACCTCGTTCGAGAAGGGAATCTCACCATGACCGGACTTCCTGCACGTCACAAGGTCGTCGTCCTGGGTGGCGGTTACGCCGGCACGTTCGCGGCCAACCATCTGCGGTTGCGGGGCGACGTCGACATCACGTTGGTCAATGCGCGGCCGGAGTTCGTCGACCGGGTCCGGCTGCACCAGTTCGTGGCCGGGACCGGCGAGGCCACGGTCGACTACGGGACGCTCCTCGGCGAGGGCGTCCGGCTCGTGGTCGACAGCGCCGCGTGCATCGACACCGCCGCTCGCACGGTGCGGCTGGAGTCGGGCCGCGCGCTGGATTACGACTATGTCATCTACGCGGTAGGCAGCAGGGGAGCCATACCGTCGTCGGTGCCCGGCGCGGCCGAGTTCGCGTTCGACGTCTCCGAGCTCGAGTCCGCGCGGCGGTTGCGGGCCCGGCTGGGGGAGCTGCCGCTCGATGCTCCGGTCACCGTGGTCGGAGGTGGGCTGACCGGCATCGAGACGGCGGCCGAGCTGGCCGAGCGGGGACGCAGCGTCACTCTGGTGTGTGGCGGGACTCTGGCGCCGTCGTTCAGCGAGCCGGGTCGCCGGCACGTCGCCAAGGGGCTGTCCCGGCAGGGTGTGGCGGTGATCGAGGACGCGGTGGTGAGCGAGGTGCGGCCGGGCGAGGTCGTCCTCGCCGGCGGCGGGGTGCGTGCGAGCGGGCTGACCATCTGGGCGGCTGGTTTCGGTGTGCCGGAGCTGGCGGCGGCGAGCGGGCTGCGCACCGACGGGCTCGGCCGGCTGCTCACGGACGAGACGTTGACCAGCGTCGATGACGACCGCGTGGTCGCGGCGGGGGATGCTGCTTCGCCATCGGGCCGGCCGCTGCGGATGAGCTGCTACGCGGCGGGTCCGTTGGGGGCGCAGGCCGCCGACACCGTGCTGAGCCGCATCGCGGGGACCGAACCGGCGGTGATCGATCTGGCGTTCTCCGGGGCGTGTGTCAGCATCGGCCGGCGTGTGGGCGTACGACAGTTCGCCCGTAAGGACGACACGGCGGTCAACGTTTACGTCGGCGGTCGCGTGGGTGCGGCGATCAAGGAGGTGACCTGCAAGCTCGCGGTGTCGAGGATTCGCCGGGAGGCTCGCAAGCCGGGTGCTCTCTTCTACGTGAAGGGTGGCCCGCGTCCGGTGGAGGCGGCTTCCGCCTGAAGGGACGGCCCGGTGCCCGGTGGAGGCGGCTGCCGCCGCGAGGGGGACGTCGTGAACCGCTGACGAGCGTGCCGAGCGGATGACGGCGGCATCCCACGCACCCTCCCGAACGGATCCGCCCGGCGAGGGCCGGGAGCGTGCGGGGCGTCGTCTTCCGCGCCGGGCGGGCGGGGGCGCGGCGGTTGACGCCGCGTGCCCCCGCGCGTGGTGCCGGCGGTCAGCCGGCGAGCAGGGCGTTGGCCTCGGTGATGAGTTTCTGCGCGGCCTCGTCGGGCGTCATCCGGTTGAAGATGACCTCCTCGGAGTATCGCCTGAGGATGCCTTCCATGGCGCTGGAGCCTTTGGGAGGGGCGGCGGGCGGCTCGGCCAGTTCGCCACGGACCTCGTTCACGAACGCCAGGGTCTTCTGGTCGGCGTCCGGAAGTTTGGCGCTGACGGCGGACAGCACCTTGGCGTTGGCGGGCAGGCCGCGGTCGCTGAGGATGATCTGGCCGGCTTCGGCGTCGTTGATCATGAAGTCGATGAACTTCGCGGCCTCGGCCGCGTGCTCCGACCTGGCGGAGGCGGTGTAGAACATGGCGGGCTGCAGGAACATGCCGCTGGTCGTGGCGCCTTCGATCTTCGGCATGCGTATGAGGTCGAGCTCCTGGCCCGATGCCTTGGCAGCCGCGCCGAGGACGTTGGTCCAGATCATGCTCGTGGCGCCGGTGTTGGTGCCGATCAGCGTCTGTTCGATGCCGGCGTCGTACAGTTCGGAGCTCTTGTCGGCGGTGGGGGAGCCCTTGGTCTTGATCAGGTCCTGCGTGATGGCCCACCAGTCCTTGAGGGTCTGGGGGGACACGCCGATCTTGTTGCCGGTGTAGAGCTGCTCGCCCTTCTGCGCGGCGTAGATCTGCAGGTACGCGGGGTTCCAGGACAGCTGGGTGCCGGTGATCTTGCCGCTGGTGCCGGCGGTGACCTGGGAACAGAGGTCGACGAAGTCCTCCCAGGTCCACGAGCTGTCGTCGGGGAGCGTGGCCTTGGCGCGCTTGACCAGGGCGGGGTTGACCACCATGGCGAAGGAGTTGACGCCGCTGGGGATGGCGTACTGCTTGCCGTGGACGACGCCGGTCGCCAGTATTTTGGCGTCGATGTCGGCGGCGCTGACCTTGGAGGCCAGGTCGGCCAGTGTGCCGCGTTCGGCATATTCGCGCAGGGCGCGGATTTCCAGGGTCATGACGTCGGGCGCGTCCCGGCCGGCGACTTGTGTGGCCAGTCTCTCGTAGTAGCTGGGAAAGTCGGAGATCTCGCCCTCGACGTCGATGGTCGGGTTTTTCGCCTCGAATTTCGTGATCGCCGCTTCGGTCATCTCGCGGCGCGCGTCACTGCCCCAGTAGGCGAAGCGCAGCTTGACCTTGCCGTCGGTGCTCCCGCCGCTGCCGCAGGCCGCGGTGACCGCCAGCATGGCGGTGGCGAGCAGGGCCGCCGACCAGATCTTCTTGCCAGAGCTCACGGCTCTTCCTCCTAGGGGTCTTCTGCTGGGGGGTGGAAGGAATGTTTCGGCACTGCGGTGCCCATGGCGTGGATCAGAGGTCTGACGTTAGCGCGATGATCGGCAGGGGAGGTAGAGGGTTTCGCGAAGCATTGCTGCCGCTGCTCGGAGCCGCAGGTGGTGCTGCCTGTGCGGTGCGTGCTGAAGGGCACAGGCGGGGGATGGCGGGGGATGGCGGGTGTCAGTTTTCGAAGTCGTCTGCACATGCGCGAAGTGGTCTGCATGCCCGGCTGGCGGGGCTGGCCAGCAGTGCGACGATGAACGAGGAAGCCCAGCACCCCCTGGCGTCTGGAAGGCGGCACCGCGAGCAAGGCGGCACCGCGAGCAAGGGCAGCCGGCTGAGGGCACGCAAGAAGCCCGAGGGATTGAGCGAGCAAGATTTGATCAACGGCTGGTCTGACGCCGCTGGTGTCCGGGTCCGGCAAGCTCGGGGCTTTGACAAAGTCGGTGACGCTCGGCCGAGACCCGAGGAGTTGGCGTTGTCTATAGTGCTGGTCGGTTGTGCGGCGACCGGCCCTATGGCGGGCTGATGGCGGTGAGCATGCGGGCGAGCTTCCAGGGCCGAGGGCCCCAAGCGGCAAGTTTTCCGCCCAGAAGCGGTTTGGTTATGCCTTGCCGGCCGATGAACACCAGCATGAGAGCCGCAGGGTCGGCGGACAGGTGGGCGTCGACGTCGTGTGCGGGTCCCGGGCCGAGGGTCAATGAGCCGCGGTCGAAGACCATCAGCGTGCGTCCGCCGCCACGCAGGCGCAGATCGAAGCGGGCTCGGAAGGATCCGGCCTTGTCCTGGTTCACCAAGGCCGTGGGCGGCAGTGCCGCGATGAGCGGCAGCACGCCGCGCTCGATCGCGAGCAGGGCGTGGTGGCGTTGGATCGGCCACGGGCGCCTGGTGGCCGTGGCGATGTCGTGGCCGTGGATCAGGCATTCCTCGAGCAGGTGACACGCCACCGCCGACGGCGGCAGGGGGTGCCTTGCAGCCAGTCGACCGTGGCTGCTTGCGAACGTGAGGCGATGGCGTCGAACTCGCCGGCGAGCGTGGCGATGCGGGCTGCGAGTACGGATGGGGCCCGTTGGCCGTCCTGGGCCAGCATCTTGGCGTTGACCTCGGCCATGCCGGCCGGCGTCACCGTGGCGTCGGGGACCGGTCGTGCGGCGATGGCGTCGGCGTCGAAGTGGAAGACATGAGTCAGGTGAGCCGCGACATCGCCGACCGTCCATGCTCCGACCGAGACGGCGTGGGGGGGTCGGGGATGCTGCGTACCAGGGCGACCAGGCGGGGAACGACCTCCTGCAATGCCGCACTGGCCTGGGCCATGGTGTCGGGTGCACTGCTGTGCGCCGCGGCCGGGATCATGTCAGCGCCTTTCTTGGTTGTCAGAGCCAGGTCTCGCCGGGGTTGGAGGTGTCGGTGATCGGGCCTTCGTGCGGGCCACCCGTACCGGCGATGGGCTGGATATTGTCAGGCGCGCTTGAGA
>NZ_SMKO01000318.1 GCF_004348685.1 Nonomuraea deserti
CCAGCGCCCCCGCCGCCGCCAGCTTCAGGAATCCCCGCCGATCGAGTCCGCTCATCACTGTTACTCCCGTCGTTCTCACAGGGGCTGAGTGAAGCCCTAGTGTTCAGTTGTATTACTTGACCGTCAATAGGTCATGAATACTTGTTTGACAATCTTCACGGGCGGTCAGTGACCAGCAGGACCTCGTACAGGCCCAGCTCGGGCAGCCGCACGCGGCCGCCGGACACCTCCAGCTCGCGGCCCGCGCGCAGGGCGCGCACCCGCCGGTCGCCCGGCCACGGGAGCGTCAGCCACGACGCGCCGATCGGCACCGGGCGGCGGAACCGCTGGTCGGCGTCGCCCGAACGGTTGAGCAGGTGGATCACGTGCCCGGCGGCCGAGCGGGCGAGGACGATCTCCACCTGTTCCGGCAGGTCGGTCTCCACCGCCAGCCCTCCGGCGGCGGCCAGCGCGCGGTCCGCGAACAGGTCCCGGTGCGCGCTCAGCCCGGCCTCCCGGTAGCCACGGCCGACCGTCCACGGCATGAGCACGCCCGCGCCCTTGCCGTACCGGGCGCCCAACCAGCCGGGGTGACCGCTCTGGCGGTGGCCGTGGCACTTCTCCGGCGGGCCGTACCTGGCCCTGGAGAGCGCGAACAGCCCGGTCTCCGCCCGTTCGGCGGGCTCGGCCACGTGGAAGGCGCCGATCACCGGCACCATGCCCCTGTCGCCGGGCAGGTGGAGCGAGCGCGTCGCCTCCTCGGTCTCCCTGCTCGCCAGGCGGCGGGTCACGGGCAGGCAGGCGAGCTGCGCCTCGTCCGCGTCGAAACCGGTCGAGCCGGTCGCCAGCACCGTCCCGCCGGCCGCCGCGTACGCGTCGAGCACCGGCCCGGCGTCGATCGGGCCGAGATCCGGCAGCACGATCAGCCGGTACCCGGACAGGTCGCTCACCGGCAGCTTGTCCTCCGGCAGCACGTCGAACGGGAGATGCCGCTCCAGCAGCGCCAGGTACAGCCCCTGGAACTCGGAGGTGGCGCCCGCGACGCCGCCCTTCAGCGGGTCGGGCCGCACCAGCAGCGTGCGCGCCTCGGAGACGAGGTCCCGGTAGATCCCCGCGTGGTCGCGGTGGAAGCGGGTGATCTCGCCCGCGATCTCCAGGCACTCGTACGGGCTGTCGTCGGGCGTCCCCATGATGTACGTGGACGGGACCGCCCCCCGGGAGATCGCCTGGAGCAGGTACTGGGCGAAGTGGTACGGCTCCTCCCCCGCCATCCGGTACGGCATGTCCACGAACCCCACCGAGTTGACCAGCACGGGAACGTCTGGCCGGTACGACTTGGCCGCGCTGACGTGCTCGCTGGTGCGGTGGTGCCAGAGCGGCCGGCCGACGGCGTTGTTCGCCTCGTGGAAGACGATGTCGGCGTGCTCGCCCAGGATCAGCGCCGCGTCGGGGCGCCTGGCGGCGATCGCCGCCCTGATCCGGGCGTTGAGGTCTTCGAGCGTCTCGTGCGCGAACCGCCGCCAGCGCAGGTATCCGGGCGAGTCCCGGCCTTCGGGCAGTTCCTCGCCCACCTGCTCGGCGAAGCGCCGGGCGCAGGCCAGGCAGTGGCACACGCCCCAGTACCGCCGGCTGTAGTCGACCTCGTTGAACGACATCCAGTTGAGGAAGAAGCCGTCGACCGCGTACCCGTCGAGGACCTCGCCGATCACCTCGAACAGCTTGACCTGGTAGTAGTCGCCGCTCGGGCAGACGCTCGTCAGGCCGTTGTAGACCTGGGCCGCGCCGTCGGGGGCGACGAAGCACCACTCGGGGTGCTCCTCGGCCCGCCGGTGGTCGATCTTGGAGAAGTCCATGCGGGCCAGCACGCGCACCCCCCTGCGGCGGGCCGCGGCGACCGCGTCGCCGACCAGGTCACCCGACGGCCGCTGGGCGAGGTACGGGTTGCGCGTCTGGAAGTCCAGGCCGGTCGGATAGTTCGACAGGATGCCGCCGACGCTGATCAGCCACGCGTTCGCCCCGAACCCCTCCAGCTGGTCGAGCACCCGCTCGACGTCGAGCCCGGCGTCGATCTCGCGGAGATTGGTCTGGAACATCCGGAACGGCTCCCGCCACCAGAGCCGCCCGCTCATCGGCGCTCCCACGTGAGGTGCACGACCTCGATGAGCTCGACGCCGGTCAGCGCCACCTCCACGCGGCCGTCACGGACCTCGGCGGCGGTCTCGGCATCCGCGACCAGCAGGCGCGCCGTGGCCCCCCGGACACCTGGCGGCAGCGCGACGCTGACCGTCTGCGGCGGCAGCGGGATGGTCTCCCTGATGGCGCCGCGCATGGCCATGGGGTTGTTGAGGTTGACCACGGTCACCGCGACGCCGTCCTGGTCGCGGCGTACGGCGAGGTCGGCCAGGCCGGGTCCGCGCACGGTCGCGGCGGGCTCGCCGCCGAGCGACCATCGCACCGCGTCGGCGATCAACCGGCCGTGGTCCGCCTGGAGCGCCTCCCAGAACACCGCCCCCACGTCGAACGCGAAGTAGACCACCCGGCCCTGGCCGTCTCTGGTGACGACGGCCGGGGCGTCCGGCTCCTCGCGGGCGTACAGCTCCTCCATCGGCAGGTCGGGGAAGTCCGGCACGAAGCGGAACGGCACCTGCGTGCCCTCGCGGGCCTCGACCCGCAGCAGCCGGGTGCCGCCGATGATCCGTCTGGCGCTCCCGAAGCCGGCGTTCACCGGATGCTCGCCGGTCAGGGCGATGTAGTTGTTCTTCACCGGGCCCCTGACGGGCTTGACCAGGTCGACGCCCAGCACGTCGGCGAGGCCGAAGCCGGCGCGCGGGGCGCCGTGCTCGTCGTACAGGGACGACTGGTGCGCGGCCACCAGCCCGCCGCCCGCGGCCACGTACGCGCGGATCACCGCGCACTGCTCGTCGCTGAGCTGCTCGCTGTTGGCCAGGACCAGCACCTTGTACGGCCGCAGGCGCTCGGCGGACAGCGCCTGGGCGGCGACGAGGTCGAACGGGATCCGCGCCTCCACCAGCGCCTGGTAGAAGCCGTCGTCGTCGGGAGAGGTGTGCGCCGCCCCCGTGCGCAGCTGCCCGGTCCTGCTCGGGTCGAGCAGCGCGACCTCGGCGCTGACCGGCATCGCCGACAGCACCGGCTCCAGCCGCGCGTGCAGGCCGAACGCGGTGACCACGGCCGGCACCCACCGGGGGTCGGAGACGGTGGCGTTGAACTTCGTGAACCACGGGAGCGCGCCCTGCGCGAACCCGTCCACGATCCACGTCGTCACCTCCTCGGGCGGCGCCACGGAGTCCTTCCACCGGTGCTGGTGGTACTCGGGACCGACGGAGGTGATCAGCCCGACGGGCCGGTCGGGGAACAGCCCCCGGCTGCGTTTGGCGACCCGGCCCGCCACCCATGGCGCCTCGATGCCGGAACGCCCCTGCTTGTCGACCACGAACATCGGGTAGACCCGCTCGACCAGCTCCGGCTCCAGGTCGCGGGCGGCGAACGCGCCCAGGTTGGGGATGAACCGGGCGTGCGGCCGCACGTCCTTGACCGCGGCGTCCCAGATCGCCACCAGCTCGCTGAGCTTGCGCCGCCGCCAGGCCACGTAGACGGGCCAGGCGGGGTCGGACGGGTCGTGCTCGCGTCGCGGCAGGTCGAATCCGGTGTCGTCACGGAACGAGCGCCGCGCGGCCTCGCTGTAGGAGATGCCGCTGTATCCCTCCCACCGGTTGGCGAAGATCGCGTCCACGTCGTACTCGCGGATGATCTCGCGGGCCACCTCGGTGACGAACTCCCGGTGGTAGCCGGTGAAGGCGCACGTCAGCCAGATGCCGGGATGCGACCAGTGCTCGATGGGCGCCCCCTCAGCGTCGCACGCCAGCCATTCGGGATGGGCCCGCGCGGCGTCGGCGTGCACGGCGTGCGGGTCGACCCGCGCCATGACGTGCATGCCCAATCCCCTGGCGGCCTCCACGAGGGTGCCGAAGGGGTCGGTGTCACCGAGGTAGGTGCTGCGATGGTGGAAGGGGATGCGGGTCGGATAGTAGGCGATGTAGCCGCCCGCGCTGATGCAGAGCGCGTTCGATCTGCTGTCGCGCATCACGGAGGTCCAGAAGTCGACATCGAGATGCGCCGGGTCGTCCTCGGCCAGCGTGAGCTGTGTCCAGCGGGTCGCCGTACGTGGCCAGTCGGATGTTCGCATCATGACACACCTCTCCGTCAGGCTTGTTGTCAGACGCGGAGCATTGTCATACAAGAATTCAAGAGTGACAAGACTGACGCGCACGCTCGAATCAGGGCATGGCGCGAGCCCCGCGCCGCCTCGTTGACATCAAGCAAAGTCGAGGTTGCACCCTCGGAGGACCAAGCCACGACCTCCAGGGAGCACCCCATGCACGCCGTCGTCCTGCACGCCTTCGGCCCGGCCGGCAACTTCCGCTACGAGACCGTCCCCGACCCCGAGCCGGGCCCCGGCCAGGTGCGCATCGCCGTCAAGGCGGCAGGCGTCCACCTGGTGGAGACCATGATGCGCTCGGGCACGGCCGGCGATTCGCTGCCGCCGCTGCCGGAGCTCCCCGCCGTCTTCGGAGGCGAGGTGGCGGGCCGGGTGGACGCCGTGGGCCCGGAGGTGGATCCCGCCTGGATCGGGCGAGACGTCGTGACCTCGGCCGGACAGCCGGGCGGCTACGCCGAGCTGGCGGTCGCCGACGTCGCGTCGGTCCACCGGCTGCCCCGCGAGCTGGGATACGAGACGGCCGTCGCCATGATCGTCACCGGGTGCACGGCGCTGGAGTTCCTCGACGTGGCCAGGCTGACCTCCGACGACGTCGTGCTGGTGACCTCGGCGGCCGGCGGGATCGGCCGCCTGGTCGTCCAGTACGCGCACGCCCTCGGCGCCACCGTGATCGGCGCGGCGGGCGGCCCCGCCAAGGTGGCGGCCGTCCGCGAGCTCGGCGCGGATCTCGCCGTCGACTACGACGAGCCCGGCTGGGAACGGTCGGTGGCCGACCGGCTGGGCGGCCGCACGGTCACCGCGCTGCTCGACGGGGTCGGCGGCGACAAGGCGCGGGCCGCGTTCGAGCTGCTGGCCGACGGCGGGCGTCACGTCACCATCGGCAACGCCTCCCAGCAGGACTTCCAGCCGGACCCCGAGACGCTCGAGAAGCGGGAGCTCACGGTGACCAATGCCCTGCTGCACCTGCTCGGCAAGCCGGAACAGCGGCCGGCGTACGAGGCCCGCGCGCTGGCAGCGGCCGCCGAGGGCACGCTGACGCCGGCCGTGCAGACGTTCCCGCTGTCGCAGGCCGCCTCCGCGCACGCCGCTCTGGAGAGCCGGGCGACGACGGGCAAGGTCGTCCTGATTCCCTGACCGTCGTACGCCCGCCGCGAACCCGCTGGTCACCCCGAGGAGCCCGGCGCATAAGGTCCAGCCATGACCTCGGCCATCATGGACCCCGGCACCCCTGACAGCCGGAACGCCGGACGGTATCTGTGGTGGCTGGTCACCAGCCAGCGCGGCAGGGTCGTGGCCGGGGCCCTGCTCGGCACCGGCTGGACGGTCTGCCTGACACTGGCCCCCTACCTGCTGTCCCGCGCCATCGACGACGGGCTGACGCCGGGGCACTGGCCCGCGCTGGCCGGCTGGGCGGCGGCGTTACTGGGCTACGGGGTGCTGACCGCGTGGCTGGCCATCATGCGGCACCGGACGATGACCAGGGTGCGGATGGACGCCGCGTTCCGTTCCGTACAGGTGCTGGCCCTGCAGGCGACACGCCTGGGCGCGGCGCTGCCGCGCCAAATCACGGCCGGGGAGGTGGTCACGATCGGGTTCACCGACGTGGCCATGATCTCCGAGGCGCTGACCGTCACCGGCCCCGGCGTCGGCTCGGTCCTCGCCTACGTCGTCGTGGCCGGGCTGCTGCTGTCCGTCTCGCCGCTGCTCGCCGCGGTGGTCCTGCTGGGCGTGCCGCTGCTCGTCGTCGTGCTCGGCCCGCTGCTGGGGCGGCTGCGGGGCGCCGAGACCGGCTACCGCTCGCGGCAGGGCGAGCTCGCCGCCCGGTTCGGGGACATCGCCGCGGGGCTGCGGGTCCTCAACGGCGTCGGCGGCAAGGATGTGTACGCCGAGCGCTACCGCCGCGGCTCCCAGGACCTGCGGGAGCAGGGCTACCGGGTCGGCGCGGTGACGAGCTGGATCCAGGCCCTCGGGGTGGGCCTGCCCACCCTGTTCCTCGGGGCGGTGACCTGGCTGGCGGCCCGGATGGCCGCGCAGGGCGTCATCACCGCGGGCGAGCTGGTGGCGGTCTACGGGTACGCCGCGGTGCTGGTGGTGCCCGTCTCGTTCTTCATCGAGGGCGGCTACGGCCTCAGCCGCGGCCTGGTCGCCGCCCGCAGGGTCGTGCGGTTCCTGGCCTTGGAACCCGCCGCCGCGGTCAACGACGACCCCGTGGACCCGCC
>NZ_SMKO01000319.1 GCF_004348685.1 Nonomuraea deserti
TCAGACGTGTATAAGAGACAGCCCCGGAAGAGACTCCGGAGGAGAGTCCTGCCGAGGTGGCCGCCGACACCGGCGCGTCCGGGTTGACCGTCAAAGACGTTCTCATCTGGCTGATCGCGGCCACCACCGCCGTGGGCGTGATCACGTTTCTCGCCCGCCGCACCCGCTGAGCGCCGGTCATCGGCCGGAGCGCCGCATCGTGGCGGTGAACAGGTCGCCGCGCAGCGCCCGCTCCACCACCTCGATGGAGCGCGACAGGCGGACCAGCCGGGGCCCCTCCTCGCGGTAGACGTCGAGCACCGCCTCGATGGTGTGCGGCGGCAGATGTCCTTTGAGGTCGACGGCCGCCGCTCGGTAGCCCGCGCGGGCGGCCTCGATGGCCGAGGAGACGTGGTGCCTGGCCATGCTGGCGAGCGCGATCGGGTGCCGCCTGAGCACGTCGTAGGCGCGGTAGTCGGGCGGCACCGCGTCGAGCAGCCAGGCGACCGCGGAGGTCTCCCAGTCGGGCACGCTCGGCGGCCGGACCTCGGGCGGCCACTCCGGCGGAACGTACATGGCGACATCGTACTCATGTTCGATTCGTCCGGATATGGCGGGGGCGGGTGGTAAGTCGGAAAATTGTCGTGTGACGGAAAAGATCGGGATCGTGGGCGCGGGCATCGTGGGCCTGGCGATGGCGCGGGAGCTGGCCCAGGTCAGGGGCGCCGAGGTGACCGTGCTGGAGAAGGAGGGCCGCGTCGGCGCTCACCAGACCGGGCACAACAGCGGCGTCGTCCACGCGGGCATCTACTACCCGCCGGGCTCGCTGAAGGCGAAACTGTGCCGCGAGGGTGTGGCGCTGCTCAAGGACTACTGTGCCGCGCACGCGCTGCCGTACCACGAGGTCGGGAAGCTGGTCGTGGCGAGCACCACGGCCGAGCGGCCGCGGCTGAGCGCGCTGGCCGAGCGGGCCAGGGCCAACGGGGTGCCGGGCATCTCCGAGCTGGACGGGCTGGCGCTGCGCGAGATCGAGCCGCACGCGGTCGGCGTCGGCGCGATCCACTCGCCGCACACCGCGATCTGCGACTTCCCGGCCGTCGCGCGCCGGCTCGCGCAGGACGTCGCGGAGCTGGGCGGGTCCGTACGCCTCGCGCACCCGGTCAGGGCGATCAGGGAACGCCCGGGAGGCGTGGAGGTGCTGGCCGGGCGGCGGAAGCTCGTCTTCGACCGCCTGGTCGTGTGCGGCGGGCTGAACACCGACGCGGTGGCCAGGATGGCGGGCTCGCCAGGGGACGTCAGGATCGTGCCGTTCAGGGGTGACTTCTACGCGCTCAAGGGCGCGGCGAAGGACCTCGTCCGGGGGTTGATCTACCCCGTGCCCGATCCGCGCTATCCGTTCCTGGGGGTTCATCTGACGCGGCAGACCGACGGCAGGGTGCTGGCGGGGCCGAACGCGGTGCTCGCTCTGGCCTATGAGGGTTACGGTTCTGCCGTGCGATGGCGAAATTACTGCAATTTTCGGCAAATTCTAGGGTGGCCGGGGACGCTACGGCTGGCCCGCGCCTACTGGCGTACCGGGCTCAAGGAACTCCACGGCTCCCTCGTCAAACGCGAGTTCCTCCGCGCCACCCGCCGCTACGTCCCCGCGCTCACCGCCTCCGACCTGGAAAGAACCGAAGGCGGCGTACGCGCCCAGGCTGTGGCGCGGGACGGCCGCATGGTCGACGACTTCGTCGTGGACGTGCACGGCCCGGTCGTGCTCGTACGTAACGCACCGTCGCCCGCCGCCACGTCAAGCCTGGCCATTGCCCGGCACATTGCCGGAATTGTCCCGGCACCCGTCCGATGAGTGCATCCTTGAAGGTGATGGAAGCACGCCTGCTGATCGTCGAGGACGATCCGAACATCCTCGAGCTCCTCGCCGCGAGCCTGAGGTTCGCGGGTTTCGACGTGACCACGGCCAAGAGCGGCCTCGACGCCGTGGCCGCCGTGCAGCGGCACCGCCCCGACCTCATGGTGCTCGACGTCATGCTGCCCGACCTGGACGGATTCGAGATCGTCAGGCGGCTGCGCGGCGGCGGGCTGCACACCCCGGTGGTGTTCCTGACCGCCCGTGACGAGACCGAGGACAAGATCCGCGGGCTCACGATCGGCGGGGACGACTACGTGACCAAGCCGTTCAGCCTGGAGGAGGTGATCGCCAGGATCCACGCGGTGTTGCGCCGTACGAGCGGGGAGCCGCAGTCGCCGCCGCCGAGGCTGACGTTCGCCGACATCGAGCTGGACGAGGAGAGCCACGAGGTGTGGCGCGGGGGCAACGCCGTGGCGCTGTCGCCGACCGAGTTCAAGCTCCTGCGGTACTTCATGACGAACGCCGGCCGCGTCCTGTCCAAGCCGCAGATCCTCGACCACGTGTGGGACTACGACTTCAGGGGCGAGGTGGGCATCGTCGAGTCGTACGTGTCCGTGCTGCGCCGCAAGATCGACAACCGCAGCCCGCGACTCATCCACACGCTGCGCGGCGTCGGCTACGTCCTCCGCCTGCCGCCGAGCCCCTGATGCGCGGCCTGCCGCTGCGGATCAAGCTGATCGCGTCGATGCTGGCCCTGCTGGGGTTCGGCATGACGTTCATCGGCCTGGTGAGCGTCTCGGTGCTGCACGGCTACCTCATCGACCGGGTCGACAGCCAGCTCCACCTGCTCAGCCTGCGCATGCACAAGAAGGTCCTGAGCGACTGGAAGCGGGACAGGGAGACCTCCGACCGGCCGATCGCCATCGAGTCCGACGCGATCGTGCTGGTCAAGGAGCCGGGCCGCGCGTTCGAGCCGATGCTGATCGACCGTGACGTCGACCTGAAGCCGAAGCCGGTCCTGCAGTCCGCGCCGGGAGCCGAGCCCTACAACGCGCCCGCGATCAGGGGCAACGGCGAGTGGCGGGTGCTGGAGAGCATGGTCCGCCGGCGCACGCTCGTCGTCGCGGTGGACCTGGAGGAGGTCGACGCCATCACCCGGCGGCTCGTGCTCATCGAGCTGCTCGGCGGCGGCGGCATCCTGCTCATCCTGGCCGTCGTGGGCATCACGATCGTACGGCGCAGCATGCGCCCTCTCGCCCAGATCGAGCGCACGGCCGAGGCCATCGCGGCCGGCGAGCTGGGCCGGCGGGTGCCGGACGGCGACCCGCGTACCGAGGTGGGCCGCCTGGCCAGGTCGCTCAACGGGATGCTGGCGCAGATCGAGACCGCGTTCGCCGCCAGGTCGGACTCGGAGGCGGCGGCCCGGCGCTCCGAGGTCCGCATGCGCGAGTTCGTCGGCGACGCCTCCCACGAACTGCGCACCCCGCTGACCTCCATCCGCGGCTTCGCCGAGTACGCCAGGCAGAACCCCGGCGCCGACCCCACGGAGCTGATGCAGCGCGTGGAGAAGGCCGCGGGGCGGATGAGCCTGCTCGTGGACGACCTGCTGCTGCTGGCCAGGGTGGACCAGCAGCGGCCGCTGAAGATGCGCCCGGTCGACATGCTGGCGCTGGCCGCGGACGCCGTACACGATGCCAGGATCCTCGCGCCCGACCGCGCGGTGAAGCTCGACGTGATCGGCGGCGCGGCCCTGATCGTCTCCGGCGACGAGGTGCGCCTGCGCCAGATCGTCAGCAACCTCGTCACCAACGCCATCATCCACACCGAGCCGGGCTCGCCGATCACCGTGCGCGCCGGGGCCGGCGACGGAACGCTCTTCATCGAGGTCGTCGACAGCGGCCCCGGGCTCACCCCCGACCAGCTGGAACGGGTCTTCGAACGCTTCTACCGGGCCGACTCCGCCCGGTCGCGCCGGTCGGGGGAGGACCGGGGCAGCGGGCTCGGCCTGGCCATCGTGCAGGCGCTGGTCGAGGCCCACGGCGGCACGGTGACGGTCGAGAGCTCGCCCGAGGACGGCTCCACCTTCCGGGTCGAACTCCCACTTGCCTTGGAGTGAGCCTTCAGCAAACCCTCAGGTGATTTTGTCACGCTGAGTAGGTGACGAAACCCGAGGCGCTGATCATGGTGGTGGACGACGAACCCAGCATCAGGGACCTCCTCTCCGCCAGCCTGCGCTTCTCCGGTTTCGAGGTGCTGACCGCCGCCGACGGGCAGGAGGCCGTGGAGGTGGCGGAACGCGCCTCGCCCGACCTGGTCGTGCTCGACGTGATGCTGCCCGACCTCGACGGGTTCGAGGTGGCCAAGCGGATCGGGACGCCCGTGTTGTTCCTGACGGCCCGCGACGCCACCGAGGACAAGATCGCCGGGCTGCGGGTGGGCGACGACTACGTGACCAAGCCGTTCAGTCTCGAAGAGGTGCAGGCCAGGATCCGGGCGGTGCTGCGGCGCACCCGCGGGGAGGGCGGCCCCGTCAGCCGGCTCAAGGTCGCCGACCTGGAGCTCGACGAGGACGCGCGCGAGGTGTGGCGGGGCGGCAGGCAGGTACGCCTGTCGCCGACCGAGTTCAAGCTGCTGCACTACTTCATGGTCAACGCCGGGCGCGTGTTGTCGAAGGCGCAGATCCTCGACCACGTCTGGAACTACGACTTCGGCGGCGACGCGGGCGTGGTCGAGTCGTACGTCTCCTATCTCCGGCGCAAGGTCGACGACGTCGAGCCGCGGCTCATCCACACGCTCCGTAGCGTCGGCTACGTGCTGAGGGAGCCGCCCGCGGGCTGAGCCCGTAACACCTCTCGGCGCCGAGGCCGGTGAATGTGGTTCACGCTGGGTAGCGTGGGTTCATGGACCTGCTGGGCGCGTTGGAGACACTGCGCCGTCCGCTCGACCGCGAGTTGTTCCCCCTGGCGATCGGGGATACCGCGGCCGACCGGCGCGCGCTGCGCGAGCTGACCGGCCAGCTCGACGACTACCTGCTGCCCCGGCTGCGCTCCCTCGACGCGCCGCTGCTCGCCGTCGTCGGCGGATCCACCGGCGCGGGCAAGTCCACGCTGGTCAACTCGCTGGTCGGGGCCGACGTCGCCGAGCCGGGCGTGCTGCGGCCCACGACGCTGGTGCCCACGCTCGTGGTCAGCCCCGCCGACCGCGACTGGTTCATGGGCCAGAACGTGCTCCCCGGCCTGTCCCGCGGCACCGGCGCCGGCCCCGGCACGCTGCGCGTGGTGACCTCCGACGCGCTCGGCGCCGGGCTCGCGCTGCTCGACGCGCCCGACATCGACTCCGTGGTGACCGCCAACAGGGAACTCGCCGCCCAGCTCCTGGCCGCGGCCGACCTGTGGCTGTTCGTCACGACCGCGGCCCGCTACGCCGACGAGGTGCCGTGGGGCTTCCTGCGGTCCGCCCGCGAACGCAGCACCGCGCTGGCCATCGTCCTCGACCGCGTGCCGCCCGACGCCTTCGACCCCGTCTCGCGCGACCTGTCCCGCCTCCTCACCGAGAACGGCCTGGCGGACACCCGGCTGTTCACCGTCCCCGAGGTGCCGCTCCCCGACGAGAAGGCCCGGCTGCCCCGTGAGATGGTGCGGCCCATCGCCGCCTGGCTCACAGGGCTGGCCTCCGACGCCGCGGAAAGGTCCCGCGTCGTACGCCAGACGCTGTCGGGGGCGCTCGACAGCCTCGCCACCCGGGTGCCGTCGCTGGCCGGTGCCGTCGACCGCCAGCGCGCCGCCTTCGACGGCCTGCGCTCGATCGTCACCGGGGCCTACGCGGGCGGCATGGCCGACTTCGACGAGGGCATGCGCGACGGGTCGCTGCTGCGGGGCGAGGTGCTGGCCCGCTGGCAGGACTTCATCGGCACCGGCGACCTCATGCGCTCGCTGGAGAGCCGGGTGGGCTGGCTGCGCGACCGCGTCGTCGGCTTCTTCACGGGACGGGTGCCGGAGGTCCAGCTCAGAGACGCCCTGGAGAGCGGTGTCGAGGCGCTGATCAGGGGCGCGGCCGACGGCGCCGCCGAGCGTGCCCTGGAGGGGTGGTCCGCCGCGCCCGGCGGCCCCGGGCTGCTCGAACGGCTCGGCGCCGTCGAGTCCGCCCGGCTCGGCCGCGCCTCGCCCGAGCTGGCCAAGCGGGCCGAGGCAGCGGTGCGGGGGTGGCAGGAGTTCGTGCTCGACCTCGTACGCGAGGAGGGGGCCGAGAGGCGCACGACCGCGCGCGTGGCGTCGTTCGGGGTGAACGGGGCCGGGCTGCTGCTCATGCTGGCCGTGTTCGCCTCCACCGGAGGGTTGACCGGGATCGAGGTGGGGATCGCCGGCGGGACGAGCGTGCTGACACAGAAGCTGCTGGAGGCCGTCTTCGGCGACCAGGCGGTGCGGACGCTCACGGTGCGGGCCCGGGAGGATCTGCGCGAGCGGGTACGCACGTTGCTGGCCGAGGAGGCCGCCCGGTTCACCGCCCAGCTGGAGGCGGTCGAGCCGCCCGCGGACACGGCGCAGGCGCTGCGCTCGGCGCTGGCCCGCATCCAGGCCCACCGCGCCGAGCTCCC
>NZ_SMKO01000031.1 GCF_004348685.1 Nonomuraea deserti
CTCTCCCGCAGCCCGTCCGTCGGCCCGTCCAGCGCTTCCTCCCGCAGCCCGTCCATCGGCTCGTTCAGCGGCTCGTCCATCGGCTCGTCCAGCGGCTCGTCCAGCGGTCCGTTGAGCGGCTCGACCCGGCGTCCGGCGGGCAGTTCGACGGCCGTGACGGCCGGGCCGTGCGCCAGCTCGTCCACGACGAGGCCGGGCATGGTCAGCTCGCGCTCCCGCGCCTCCTCGCCGGCCAGGCGGCCGGGGCCGCCGGCGACCGGCTCGCGGGTGACGACGTGCAGGAACCGTACGCACACGTCGACGGTGTCGCCGGGCTCCGCTTCGACGAGGCATTCCATACGCATCCGCCAGCGGTTGCCGTCGTGGGCCCGGCCGTACGCCTCGGGGTGCACGCCGCCGATCGTCCAGCGGTGCCGGTTCTTCAGCGACGACTCGCGGTACGGCCACAGCAGGTAGCCCTCATACAGCACGGCCCGGGCGATCTGCCGTACCTGATCCGTCTGCGGGTCCATGCGCGGTCAGCCTCCGCTCGTTTCCAACAGTGACCTGACCGTGTCGTCCCATCCGAGCAGGGTGTGCCGCACCCGGTGCGCGTACAGGCGGTCGAACGTGTCGCGATCCAGCCGGATCCAGGCCGTGCGCGGGAAGTGGCGGTCCATGAGCTCCTTCCACGCCAGCACCGGCATGCGGTGGCCCGCCTCGGTGTCCCACGGCAGGCAGGCCGCCTGCAGACGGCCGTCGTCGAGGTAGAAGACGGTCCCGGTGAACAGGAACCGCAGCGGCACCTCCCCGCCGGGCAGGCCGTGCAGGTAGGTGGCCGCGGCCACGTCGAAGTCGTACGTGCACGGGACGGTGAGCGTCGCCGGGGCGCTGCCGGTGAAGGCGGGCACGTGGGTGACGGTCCGGGCCCACAGCAGGCTGGACACGTTGCGCCCCCACGTCTCGGGCGGGCCGAACAGCCCTTCGAGCCGCCTCCGCGCGTCCTCGTCGTAGTCGCGCGCGTCGGCGTCGATGCGCAGCTGCGTGGCCAGCGTGAGCGCGCGGACCGGCGCGTCGGCGTGCACGCGCAGCCGGAAGTCGAGGGCGGGCGCGGCGGCCGGAGCGGCCGCCTCGACGCCGAGGACTTCGATCCGCACGGCCGGTGCTGTCGGTGGCATCGTGATCAGGCGGGCGACAGGTTGGGCATGTCGGGGTCGATGGGATCGTGTTTGCGGGGATTGATGCCGGTCGAGCGCCGGGCTGTGGAGCTGCCGTCGGGCAGGTGGCCCTCCTGCTTGTCGTAGTTGCCGCGGCTGTTGCCCTCCTTGACGCCCTTCACGTGCGAGGGGGCGTCGGGGTGCACGTCCGGGCGACCCGTCCTGATCGGGTGTTTCCTGCTCACGCTGGGCTCCTGGTGTCGTCGTTGGCCGGTACGGTGACGGACCGGTCGTCGAGGTCGGTGAAGAATCTGGCGAGGTGCGCGCGCACGTCCTGGCCGCCGGTCAGCCCGCGCCAGCGGGCCCGGATCGTCCCGACGAGCGCGTAACAGTCGTCCAGCGGCACGATCCACGCGCCGCGGTCGCGGTCGACGAGCAGGGCCTCCACGTCCTGGCGCAGCTCCGCGAGCACCGGGTTGTCCCGCACCAGAAGGTCCCAGGCCGCCGGGTCGGCGGGCGCCCGCACCGCGCCGGCCGGGCTGGGGTAGAACTGGACGATCCCGCCGGAAGCCGAGTCGCGCACCAAACACACCATGCGCACCGGGGCGCCCAGCCGCGCCCACACCGGCTCGGGAAGGACGAAGCCGCTCAGCCGCCGGCGCCGGTCCGGCACCAGGACGTGGTGCCCGCCACCGGCCGCCACGTGGTCGAACAGCACCTGGCAGGCCCGGCACGCGCAGCGCAGCTCACGGGACGGCAGCTCCAGCAGGTGGCGGTGCACGTCCGGCAGCGCCTCGCCGCACAGCTCGCACACCTCCGCCTGACGGGCCGGCCCCCGCTCACGCGCCTGCGCGGCGAGCCGGCGCAGCAGCCCGGTCACGGTGTCCGCGGGCGGGTGCGCGCGGCCGGGTTCTCGGCTCACGGTGTCCGCGGGCGGGTGCGCGCGGCCGGATTCACGGCTCACGGTGTGCGCGGGCCGGAGCGCACGGCCAGGCTCTCGATCGGGATCAGCGGCGCCTTCTCGCGTTCGACCTCGATGTCGACGTGCTCGATCTCCGGGGCGGCGGCGCGTACCGCCTCCCGCAGGGCCGACGTCGCCGCCGCGGACGAGGAGCGGCAGCCGGCGGGCCGCACGCGCAGCCGTACCAGGTCGTCCTCGACGGCGAGCACCTCGGCTGCGCCGCCGATCACCGCCTCGACGCGGGCCCGCACGTCCAGCGGATGCAGGTCGTGCAGCAGCAGGAGCGGCGCGACCGACTCGTCGGCGGCCAGCCGCGCCGCCTGCTCGTCCTCCAGGATCGCCATGACACGTGCCAGGCCCTCGCCGTACAGGTCGAGCAGCTCCTTGACGAGCTCGACCGCGTCAGGGCCGGCCTCGTCGAGCATGACCTCGATCCTCGCGATGCGATCGTCCATCCGCCCGCCCCTAACCGGAGAGACTCGCGCCGAAGGTGGGGGAGTGCACCTGTTTGAGCTCCTTGCCGCCGCCCAGGTACATGTGCACGCCGCACGGCAGGCAGGGGTCGAAGCTGCGCACCGTACGCATGATGTCGATGCCCTTGAACTCGTCGGGCCCGTTCTCCTCGAAGATCGGCAGCCCCTGCACGGCGTCCTCGTACGGTCCCGGCGTGCCGTACATGTCGCGCGGGCTGGCGTTCCACGGCGTCGGCGGGTACGGATGGTAGTTGGCGATCTTGCCGTCGCGGATCACCATGTGGTGCGACAGCACGCCGCGCACCGCCTCGTGGAAGCCGCAGCCGATCGCGTCGTCCGGCACGTCGAAGTCGGTGAACACCTGCGTGCGGCCGGCCCGCACCTCGCCCAGCGCCTGCTCCAGGAAGTGCACCGCCATCGCCGCCGCGTACGCGACGAAGTACGCGCGGGCCCGGTTGCGCTCGATGGTGTTGGCCCAGCGCGGCACCTTCCACTCCAGCCGCATCTCCGGCAGGGAGCCGCTCTTGGGCAGGTTGATCTCCACGCTGCGGCCCGTGGCGCGCACCGTGCCGGTGTCGACCAGGCCCGCGAGCGCCGTCGACCACAGCCGCGCCAGCGGGCCGCCGCCGGTGTCGAGCGCCAGGTGGTCGCCGGTGCGCTGGTCGTACCAGCGCGGGCTCATCACCCAGCTGTAGTTGCCGTGCTCCAGGTCGCGTTTCTGCGGCTTGGGCAGCGTCGTCTGGTTCCACGGGTGGCGCTGGTCCACCGGGTTGCCGAGCGGGTCGTGGGTGACGAACGTCTCCTCGGACTGCCAGTCGTCGTAGTAGGAGCTGCCCAGCAGGATCCGGATGCCGAGGTTGATGTCCACCAGGTTGGTGGTCAGCAGCTCGCCGTCCAGGACGATGCCCGGCGTGACGAACATGTTCCTGCCCCACGCGTTCATGGTGCGGTAGTCGTAGTCGACCACGGCCGGATCCTGGAAGGCGCCCCAGCAGCCGAGCATCACCCGCCGGCGGCCGACCTCCTCGTAGCCGGGCAGCGCCTCGTAGAAGAAGTCGAACAGGTCGTCGTTCATCGGGACGGCCTTCTTCACGAAGTCGAGCACCCGCAGCAGCCGCACCAGGTAGTCGGTGAACACCTGGGGCGTCGCCACCGTGCCCACGCCGCCCGGGTAGAGCGTCGACGGGTGCACGTGCCTGCCCTCCATCAGGCAGCACATCTCCCTGGTCACCCGGCTGACGTGCAGCGCCTCCTTGTAGACCGCACCGCTGAACGGGTTGAACGCGCGCATGATGTCGGCGATCGTGCGGAAGCCGTGCACCCCGGCGTTCGGCGCCTCCGCGGTCTCCGCCCGGCGCAGCAGGCTGGGGTTGGTCTCCTTGACCATCTGCTCGCAGTAGTCGACGAAGACGAGGTTGTCCTGGAAGAGGGTGTGGTCGAACATGTACTCGGCCGCTTCGCCCAGGTTGATGATCCACTCGGCCAGCGGCGGGGGCTTGACCCCGTACGCCATGTTCTGGGCGTAGATCGAGCAGACCGCGTGGTTGTCACCGCAGATGCCGCAGATCCGGCTCGTGATGAAGTGCGCGTCGCGCGGATCCTTGCCCTTCATGAACACGCTGTAGCCGCGGAACAGCGACGAGGTGCTCTTGCACTCGACGACCTCGCGGTTCTTGAAGTCGATCTTGGTGTAGATGCCCAGGTTGCCGATGATTCTGGTGATCGGGTCCCACGACATCTCCACCAGCTCGCGGGACTCGCCCGCTTGCTGCTTGGCGCCCGCTGTACGGGTTGTCACCTCGCCACTCTCCCTTTAGCCGTTTCCCCAGCGCGCGTCGTACCCGCTCGTCAGCCTGCGGCGGTTGTGACGCCACTTCGGTTCCTTGTTGGCCGTGTTGTTCGTGATCGAGCGCATCCTGCGGATCAGCGAGCCGTACGCGCCGCTGAGTGCCGCCGACACCGATCCGCCGGGGGGTTCGTCCATGAACGGCATGAACTTGTCGGGGAAGCCGGGCATGGTGCAGGCGATGCAGATGCCGCCCACGTTGGGGCAGCCGCCGACGCCGTCCATCCAGCCGCGCTTGGTGACGTTGCAGTTGACCACCGGGCCCCAGCAGCCGACGCGCACCAGGCACTTGGGAGAGTTGTAGTCGTGGGCGAAGTCGCCCTGCTCGTAGTAGCCGCCCCGGTCGCAGCCCTCGTGCACGGTCTTGCCGAACAACCAGGTGGGCCGGAGCATCTCGTCGAGCGGGATGGTGGGGGCCATCCCCGCCGCCTGGTAGAGCAGCCAGGTCAGCGTCTCCATGAAGTTGTCCGGCTGCACGGGGCAGCCGGGCACGTTGACGATGGGCAGGCCGCCGGCCGAGCGGAAGTCCTTGCCGAGGTAGTCGGCCAGCCCCATGCAGCCGGTCGGGTTGCCGGCCATGGCGTGGATGCCGCCGTAGGTGGCGCAGGTGCCGATGGCGACGACGGCCCAGGCCTTGGGAGCCAGCCGGTCGATCCACTCGTTCACCGTGATGGGCTCGCCGGTGGCCGGGTCGTTGCCCATGGACGTCCAGTAGCCGTCGCCGTTGATCCTCTCGTTGGGGATCGACCCCTCGACCACGAGGATGAACGGGCCGAGCTCGTCGTGGTGGGCCTGGTGGAAGGCGGCCATGAAGGCGTCGCCCACCTCGGTCGCCAGGACCTTGTTGTGCAGGTGCACCTTGGGCAGTCCCGGCACGAGCCCCAGCAGCACGTCCTCCAGGCTCGGCAGCGAGGCCGCGGTGACGGAGACGGTGTCGCCGTCGCAGCTCATCCCCTCCGAGGTCCACAGGATGTGAAGCTCGTCCAGACCTGTTGGCGTCTGCGTGGTCGTCATGGCCCAAGCCCCTTTCGTGGC
Source organism: Nonomuraea deserti (assembly GCF_004348685.1). Taxonomy (GTDB): domain Bacteria; phylum Actinomycetota; class Actinomycetes; order Streptosporangiales; family Streptosporangiaceae; genus Nonomuraea; species Nonomuraea deserti. The sequence goes on from NZ_SMKO01000031.1 coordinate 5,452, forward strand.
CGGATGCAGAGTTGCTGGTCCGGTGTCGTGATGTGCCCGGACAGTAGCTCTACGTAGCGGACATACCGCCCCGGAAGCCGGCCGAAACCTCGCTGACCTGCGCGGAGGCGGAACCCGCCCGGCTAACGGAAGAGGTCGCGGGCGGCGGCGACGGCTGCCTGGCCGAGGCTGATGCCGCCGTCGCCGGCTGGGACGCCCGCATGGGTGAGCACCCTGAACCCGGCGCACTCCAGCCGCTCCACCGTGCGCTCCGCCAGCAGCACGTTCTGGAAGACGCCGCCGGACAGCGCCACCGTCGTCAGCCCCGTCTTCTCGCGCAGCGCCGTGCAGCACCGCACAATGAGCTCGCGGACGCCGTTGTGGAAGCGGGCGGACACGACCGGCGGGCCGGCGCCCCTGGTCAGGTCCTCCAGCGCCGCCCGCACCAGGTCCGCGCCGGCCACCACGAGCACCCCGTCGTGCCGCGCGATGCCCGCCGGATAGGCGCCGCGTTCCCCGGGGTCGGCGAGCTGCTCCAGCTCGATCGCGGCCTGCCCCTCGTACGTGATCGTGTCGCGCACGCCGGCCAGCGCCGCCACGGCGTCGAACAGACGTCCGGCGCTCGAGGTCGGCGGCGCCGCCGCCCCGCCGCGCCGGGCCAGCGCGGTCACGCTCTCCCACCGGGCCCCAGCGCGCCGTGCCACGGCCGTCGCGCCCGCCGCGTCGTCTTCCGGGCCGTCCAGGCCCGCCAGGTAGGCGGCGGCCATCCGCCACGGCTGCCTGATCGCCACCTCGCCGCCCGGCATCGGAACGGGCGCCAGATGCCCGGCCCGCTCGAACGAGACCAGGTCGGCGAGGAGGAACTCGCCGCCCCACAACGTGCCGTCGGCGCCGTAGCCGAGGCCGTCGAACGCGACGCCGATCACCCGGCCGTGCTCGCCGTTGTCGGCCAGGCACGAGGCGATGTGGGCGTGGTGGTGCTGCACCGGGACCGGTTCGGCGTCCGGCAGGCCCAGCGCGTACCGGGTGGACGGGTAGTCCGGATGGAGGTCGTGCGCGACCACCTCGGGGCGCACGCCGAGCAGGGCCGAGAAGTGCTCGATCCCCGCCGCGTACGCCCGCAGCGTCTCGTAGCCCTCCAGGTCGCCGAGGTGCGGGGACACGAACGCGTGCCGTCCGCGCGCCAGGCAGAACGTGTTCTTCAGCGCCGCGCCGCAGCCGAGGACCGGCCGGGGCGCCTCCCACGCCAGCGTGAACGGGGCAGGGGCGTGGCCGCGCGAGCGCCGCAGGAGCGTGCCCCTGCCCCGGACCACACGCGCCACCGAGTCGTCGGCCCGCAGGTGGATGGGCCGGTCGTGGGTCAGGAACGCGTCCGCCATGCCGCCGAGCCGGTCGAGGGCGGCGCGGTCGTCGTACTCGATCGGCTCGCCGGCGAGGTTCGCGCTCGTCAGCACGATGGGCGCGCCCGTCTCCGCGAGCAGCAGGTGGTGCAGCGGCGTGTACGGCAGCATCAGCCCGAGGAGACGCCGCCCCGGGGCGACCGCGACCGCCACGGCCCCGGAGACGTCCGCGCGGCGCGGCAGCAGCACGACGGGGCGCTCGCGGCCGGTCAGGAGCGCCTCCGCCACCGCGTCCACCTCGCACAGCCTCCTGGCCTGCGCCAGGTCGGCCACCATGACGGCGAACGGCTTGTCCTGCCGCCGCTTGCGCCGCCGCAGCTCCGCGGCGGCCCGCTCGTCGGAGGCCACGACCGCCAGGTGGTAGCCGCCGAGGCCCTTCACCGCCAGCACCCCGCCTCCGCGCAGCACCCCGGCGGCTCCGGCCAGCGGGTCGCCGCCGGCCTGCGGGGTGTCCCGCGCGTCCACCAGCCTGAGCGTGGGGCCGCAGGCCGGGCAGCAGACGGGCTGGGCGTGGAAGCGGCGGTCGGCCGGGTCGTGGTACTCGGCCAGGCAGGCGTCGCACATGGCGAAGCCCGCCATCGTGGTCAGCGGCCGGTCGTACGGCAGGGCCCGGGTGATCGTCAGCCGTGGCCCGCAGTTGACGCAGTTGACGAAGGGGTAGCGGTAGCGCCGATCGGCGGGGTCGGCCAGCTCCGCCAGGCAGTCGGCGCACGTCGCGATGTCGGGCGAGACCAGCGTGCGCGGCGTTCCCGACCGCTCGCTCGGCACGATCTGGAACCGGCCGTCGGACGCGCGGCCACCCCGGGTGACCGTGACACGCTCGATCGCGGCCAGCGGGGGCGCGTCGCGTTCGAGCCGTGTCAGGAACTCGGCGATCCGGTCGCGCTCGCCGTCCAGTTCGACGAACACGCCGCGGGCGTCGTTGCCGACCCGGCCCGCCAGCCCCAGCCGGGTGGCGAGCCCGTGCACGAACGGGCGGAACCCCACCCCCTGGACCACGCCTTCGACCCGGACCCGCACTCCCATCGGGCCAGTGTGCACCTGAAGGCGGCGGGATCCGGGCAGCCCCGCCGACACGTGGCACGCCATGCCGGGGAAGGCGGGGTTCGTACCGCTGGATCGGGGGGAGGGACGGCTGGATCGGGGGAGAGACGGCGGCGCGCCGTGGGTAGGGACAGCGCGACGTCGGAGAGAGGTTGCGATGGCCGGACAATTGGATCAGGCGGGCCACTGCGGGCCCGCCCGTTACCTGCCGATCGCCGAGCACGGCCTGATCGGCGACCTGCGCACCGTGGCGCTGGTGGGCACCGACGGCACCATCGACTGGTACTGCTGCCCGACCTTCGATTCGCCCAGCGTCTTCGGCTCGATCCTCGACGCCGACAAGGGCGGGGCGTTCGAGCTGGCAGCGAGCGTGCCCGCGAAGACCAAGCAGTTCTACTTCCCCGACACCAACGTCCTGATCACCCGGTTCTTCACCGAGGGCGGGGTGGGCGAGATCCAGGACTTCATGCCGGTGTCCAGCGACTCGGGCGAGGCCCGGCGCCACCGGCTGATGCGGCGGGTGATCTGCGTGCGCGGGTCGATCCCGTTCCACGCGCGGGTCGCGCCCCGGTTCGGCTACGGCGCGCAGCCGCACCGCGTTCGCGAGCACGACGGGGTGGTGCTGTTCGAGTCGGAGGACCTGTCGCTGGCGCTGACCGCCACGGTGCCGGTCGAATGCGACGACCTGGACGCCAGAGCGGCCTTCACCCTCGAGGAGGGCGAGTCGGAGGTGTTCGCGCTCGACCAGGTCGGCGGCGACGTGATGCCGCGCGGGTGCGCGTACTCCGAGGCCGAGGACGAGTTCGCCGCCACGGTGACGTTCTGGCGGCGGTGGTTGTCCGCCTCCCGCTACCGCGGCCGGTGGCGGGAGATGGTGCACCGGTCCGCGCTGACCCTCAAGCTGCTCACGTACGCGCCGACGGGCGCGATCGTGGCCGCGCCGACGACGAGCCTGCCCGAGCAGATCGGCGGCGAGCGCAACTGGGACTACCGCTACCTGTGGGTGCGCGACGCCGCCTTCGCCGTCTACGCCCTGCTCCGGCTGGGGTTCACCGGCGAGGCCGAGGCGTTCATGAACTTCCTGACCCGGCGCGTCACCCAGTGCGTCGACGGGCCCTCAGGGCCACTGCAGATCATGTACGGCATCGACGGGCGTACCGACCTGCCCGAACGCGAGCTCGACCACCTGGAAGGACACCAGGGCTCCGCCCCCGTGCGGGTCGGCAACGCCGCCGCGGGCCAGCTCCAGCTCGACATCTACGGAGCGCTCATCGACTCCATCTACCTCTACGACAAGTGGGGGCAGCCCATCTCCAGCGACCACTGGGACGAGGTCTGCGGCCTGGTGGACTGGGTTTGCGACCACTGGGACCAGCCCGACGAGGGCGTCTGGGAGACCCGCGGCGGGCGCAAGAAGTTCGCCTATTCGCGGCTGATGTGCTGGGTGGCGATCGAGCGGGCCATGCGGATGGCCAACCGGCGCGGCCTGCCCGCCGACATCCCGCGCTGGCGGCTCGCCCGCGACGCGATCTACCGCAAGCTCATGCGCCGCGGCTGGTCAAAGGAGCTCAAGGCGTTCGTGCAGTACGAGGACGGCGACGTGCTCGACGCCGCCGTCCTCATGATGCCGCTGGTGAAGTTCATCTCGCCCACCGACCCGAAGTGGCTGGCCACCCTCGACGCGCTCACCGCCGAGCTGGTGTCCGACTCGCTGGTCTACCGCTACGACCCGCAGGCCAGCCCGGACGGCCTGCGCGGGGAGGAGGGCACGTTCTCCATCTGCTCGTTCTGGTACGTCGAGGCGCTCGTGCGCGCGGGCCGCGTGGAGGAGGGCAGGCTGGCGTTCGAGAAGATGCTGACCTACGCCAACCACGTGGGCCTGTACGCCGAGGAGATCAGCCGCAGCGGCGAGCAGCAGGGCAACTTCCCGCAGGCCTTCACCCACCTGGCGCTGATCAGCGCGGCGTTCAACCTCGACCGCGCGCTCGGTTGAGGCTCAGCCCTCGGCCAGGTGGGTCCTGGGCACGTCGGCGAGCGGCTCGCGCCGGTCGCACGCGTCGAACGCGAAGCAGCCGGCCAGCCGGTCCCCGCGGACGCTGATCCACTGCATGTGCTCTCCTCTAGGACGGCGCGGGCCCCGTGCTGTCGCGGATGAGCAGCCGGGGCTGGAAGCGCACGTTGTAGCCGCCGCTCTCGCCGTTCATCAGCGCCCACAGCCGGTCCCACGCCTGCCGGCCCAGCTCGTTCTTGGGGATCGACACCGTGGTCAGCGGGGGAGTGGTGTAGCGGGCGAACGGGATGTCGTCGAACCCGGTGACGGACACGTCGCCGGGCACCCGAACGCCGAGCTCGTGCAGGCCGGTCAGCGCGCCGGAGGCCACCATGTCGTTGAACGCCACCACCGCGCTCGCGCCGCACTCCAGCACCGGGCCGGCCGCGGCGTGGCCGTCGTCGAACATCGAGCCGCACGGCAGCTCCGTCAGCGTGAACCCCGGGGTGCCGGCCGCCGCGGCGCGCAGCGCGGCGAGCCGCAGCGCGTGGGAGGAGCTGGCGTCGGGACCGCTCAGGTAGGCCAGGTGGCGGTGGCCGAGACCGGTGAGGTGGGAGACCAGGTCGTTGATGCCCGCGACGTTGTCGACCGACAGCGACGGGGCGGCCAGGCCGGGGACGTCCCGGTAGACGAGCACGAAAGGCGCCAGGCGGTCGCTGAGCTCGCGCAGCCGCTCGTCGGGGGCGCGGGGCGAGGCCAGCACGATCCCGTCGGAGTTGCGCCGCGCCTCGATCGCCAGGATCGTCTCCTCCTCGGCGTCCTCGTTGGACTCGGCCACCAGCAGCTGGCGCCCTGCCTTGCCCGCGGCCTGGCTGAGCCCGCGCAGCACGCCCTGGAACAGCGGGTTGGCCAGGTCGGGGACGACGAGGGAGATCGTGCCCGTGCGGCCGAGCGCGAGGCTGCGGGCGGCCACGCTCGGCTCGTAGTCGAGCGCCTGCGCGGCCGCGCGCACGCGGGCGGCGAGCTCAGGTTTGACGGTGGTGGAGCCGTTCATCACCCGGGACACGGTGGCGCGGGAAACGCCCGCGGCCTCGGCGACCCGGCTGATGGTCGCCGCGCCCGCCGGCCGTGGCCCGCGCCTCCCCGCCGGTCCCGGCTGGGATGCCGGCTCTTCCCGGTCCTCTGCACGCTCTCCCGTGCCTGCCCTCATCCGCTCCCCCTGCACGCTCCGGCCGTTCCGCCTGCATGCATTAAATCGCCGAGCCGTGACGAGCGCGCCCGCGGCCGGGCGCGCTCGCAAGATACCGGTTTCTCAATACCGCTGCAACCGGTTGCCGCATGGGTCGGAAGGAAAATGTTGTCCGGCGTTGCCGCAGCTCAGTGCTTCGCTCGACAAGCGTTGACACCCTCTTCCGGCTCTGTTAGAAACTGGTTACTCACAGGCCGGACGGCACCTTGGCCCCGGTCGCCCTGACACGCGCAACCCCCGCGCGATTGGCAAAGGGTGGTCTATGAGCAACCGTTTGACCCCGGCCATCGCCCCGCCCGAGCGAGAGCCCCCTCTCGCGCGCGGGAGGCGGCGGCGACGGCGGTCCTCGCCGAGCGGCCCCGCGCGCGACCGCATCGGCTACCTCTTCCTGACGCCGTGGTTCATCGGCATGGCGCTGTTCACCGTGGGGCCGATCCTGGCCTCCCTCTACCTGTCGTTCACCGAATACACCCTGCTCAAGCCGCCCGAGTGGCTGGGGCTGGACAACTACCGGCAGATGCTGGAGGATCCGCGGCTGCACAAGTCGCTCGCGGTCACGTTCGTCTACGTGTTCGTGTCGGTGCCCGTCCAGCTGGTCCTGGCGCTGGCGCTGGCGCTGCTGCTCAACCGGGGCGTGCGCGGGCTGGGCTTCTACCGCTCGGTCTACTACCTGCCGTCGCTGCTCGCGGGCAGCGTGTCCGTCGCGATCCTGTGGCGGCAGATCTTCGGCAAGGAGGGCCTGGTCAACCAGGTGCTCGCGACCGCCGGCATCGAGGGCGTCAGCTGGGTCGCCCACCCCGACTTCGCCCTGGGCACGCTCATCGTGCTCAACGCGTGGACGTTCGGCGCGCCGATGGTGATCTTCCTGGCCGGGCTGCGCCAGATCCCGCACTCCTATTACGAGGCGGCGGAGGTCGACGGCGCGGGCCCGGTGTCGAGGTTCTTCCGCATCACGCTCCCGCTGCTGACGCCGATCATCTTCTTCAATCTCGTGCTGCAGCTGATCGGCGCCTTCCAGAGCTTCACCCAGGCGTTCGTGATCAGCGGGGGTCGGGGCGGCCCGTCCGACGCCACCCTGCTCTACACGCTCTACCTCTACGAGCGCGGCTTCGGCTCCTTCGACATGGGCTACGCCTCCGCGATGGCGTGGGTGCTGCTGGCCATCATCGCCGTCCTGACCGGACTCAACTTCCTCTTCGCCAAGCGGTGGGTGTTCTATGGCAACTGAGCTGAGGCCTTCGCGCCGCCGGTCGTGGCGGCTGCCGAAGCACGTGCTGCTCATCGGCTTCGGGCTGGTGATGCTCTATCCGCTGCTGTGGATGGTGTCGAGCTCCGTCAAGCCCACGGAGACGATCTTCCGGGACCCCTCGATCTGGCCGACCGAGCTCGACCTGGCCAACTACATCGACGGCTGGGGGGCGCTGAGCCACCCGTTCCACTTCTACCTGCTGAACTCCGCGGTGATCGCGATCCTGGCGGTGGCCGGCAACCTGCTGTCGTGCTCGCTGGCGGCCTATGCGTTCGCCCGGCTGGAGTTCCGGGGCCGCAACCTCTTCTTCGCCGCGATGCTGGCGACCCTGATGCTGCCCATCCACGTGCTCATCGTCCCCCAGTACGTGCTGTTCTCCCAGCTCGACTGGATCAACACCAACCTGCCGCTGGTCGTGCCGAAGTTCCTGGCGCACGACGCGTTCTTCATCTTCCTGATGGTGCAGTTCATCCGTGGCCTGCCCCGCGAGCTCGACGAGGCGGCCCGCATCGACGGCTGCGGCCACATCAGGATCTACTGGCGCATCATCATCCCGCTGTCGGTTCCCGCGCTGGCGACCTCGGCGCTGTTCACGTTCATCTGGACCTGGAACGACTTCTTCAGCCAGCTCATCTTCCTGACCGATCCCGAGCTGTGGACGATGCCGGTGGCGCTGCGGTCGTTCATGGACGGCCAGGGTGAGACGGCCTGGGGCGAGCTGTTCGCCATGTCCATCGTCGGGCTGATGCCCATCTTCGGGTTCTTCCTCGCCGGTCAGCGTTACCTGACCCAGGGCATCGCGACCACGGGCTTCAAGTGATCCCGGCGCGGCGTGTCCCGCGGGCACCCCTCCACGGGCGATTAAAACGTTCTATCTCAGGAGAAAGGAAAGGGCCGATGTCACGAAGGTCCACAAGGCTCGCGGCGCTCTGCCTGGCCGGCGTCATGCTGGCGGCCTCCGCCTGCGGCGGCGGGTCGTCGGAGAGCGACGACGGCACCGTCGAGCTGCGCTTCGGCTGGTGGGGCAACAACGACCGCGCCGATGCCACCCAGAAGGTCATCGACGCGTTCCAGGCCAGGAACCCCGGCATCAAGGTCAAGGGCTCGTACACCGACTTCAACTCCTACTTCGACCGGCTGGCCACCGAGGTGGCCGCCGGGCGCGCGCCCGACGTCATCACGCTCGGCGGCGCCTACCCGCGCGAATACGGCGACCGCGGCGCCCTGCTCGACCTGTCCAAGGTGAACCTCAAGATGGACAAGATCGGCGCGGCGGCGCTGGGCAACGGCAAGTTCGGCGGCGTCCAGTACGGCGTGCCCTCCGGGGTCAACGCGATCGCCACCGTGATCAACCCGGCCGTGTTCGAGAAGGCGGGCGTGGAGGTGCCCGACGGCGACACCTGGACCTGGGACGACTTCGAGCGCATCACCAAGGAACTCGCCGGCAAGCTGCCCAAGGGCACGTTCGCGCTGGCCGACCCCACCAGGACCGACATGCTGGACGTGTACTCACGCCAGCGCGGCGAGGCCCTCTACACCGCCGACGGCAAGGTCGCCATCAGCGCCAAGACGCTGGTCGACTGGTGGACGATGACGCTCGGACTGCGTGACGCCGGCGCGACCCCGCCCGCCTCGCAGACGGCCGAGCTCATCACCCAGCCCGCCCCGGAGCAGTCGCTGATGGGCCGCGGCCTGGCCGCGATGCAGTTCGACTGGAGCAACCAGCTCACCGCGCTGACCAAGGCCGCGGGGGCGCCGCTGAAGCTCATCCGGGTGCCAGGCGAGACCGGGGCCACCCAGCCCGGCATGTGGCTCCAGGCGTCGCAGATCTACAGCATCAACGCCAGGAGCGAGCACCCCGAGGAGGCGGCCAAGTTCGTGGACTTCCTGGTGAACAGCGCCGACGCCGGGAAGATCATACTCGCCGACCGCGGCATCCCGGCCAACTCCGACGTGCGGGAGGGCATCGCCAGCGTGCTCGGCGAGGAGGAGAAGGCCCAGGCCGAGTTCATCGACGGCCTGACGCCCAAGGCGGGCCCGCCGCTGGTGATCGGGCCCGCGGGCTCCACCGACACGCCCAAGATCCTCGACCGGGTCAACGCCGAGGTGTTGTTCGACCGGCAGAAGCCGGCCGAGGCGGCCGCCGACTTCCTCCAGCAGGTCGGGACGGCGATCCAGCAATGACCGGGGCCGGGATCGACCGCCGTGCGCTCGTCGGCCGGCACGCGGTCGAGGTGACGCGGATCGTGCCGGAGTCGCCGCTGTCGGTGGGCAACGGGGAGTTCTGCTGCACGGTCGACGTCACCGGGTTGCAGACCTTCCCGGACAGCCACCCGGTCGAGGACCGCACCGCCGCCGGGCCGGGGACGCTGCTGGCCACCATGTCCGCGTGGGGCTGGCACAGCGTTCCCGGCGCGTACGACCTGTCGGAGACGACGCGCGCGTACGACACGCCGCGCGGGCCGGTGCCGTACGTGGACATGGCAGGCGATCTGAGCGGCTCGGGCGAGTCGCCCGCCTCGGCCGCCGAGGCGTGGCTGCGGGCCAACCCGCACCGGCTGGACCTCGGCCGGATCGGGTTCGTCGCGACCGGCGGCCCGCCGCTGACCTCCGGCGACCTCACCGGGATCCACCAGCGGCTCGACCTGTGGACCGGCGTGATCACCAGCCGTTACCTGCTGCGTGGCGCGCCGGTCCGGGTCACCACCGCCTGCCATCCCGAGCGCGACGTGCTCGCCGTGCGGGTCGAGTCGCCGCTGCTGGCGAGCGGTCTCGCGGTGCGGCTGGCCTTCCCGTACGGGTCGCAGGCGTGGGGGAACGCGGCCGACTGGTCGCGTCCCGGCGCGCACGCCTCGAAGGTGCGCCCCTCTCCGGGCGGGTGCACGGTGGAGCGGGTGCTCGACGGCACCGCGTACGACGTGGCGGTGGCCATGACCGGCGGAGGCAGGGCCGCGCCCGGCGGGCCGCACGAGGTGCTGCTCACCTTCACCGAGCCGGCCGCCGAGCTGGTGGTCGCCTTCACGCCCGCCGCCGGCGGCGAGCTCCCCGGCTTCGGCGAGGTCGTCGCGGCGTCCGGCCGCCACTGGGCGCGCTTCTGGAGCACGGGCGGCGCGCTGGACCTGTCGGGCGGCGACGACGCGCGGGCTCCCGAGCTGGAACGCCGCGTCGTGCTGTCGCAGTACCTCACCGCGATCCACTGCGCCGGCTCCACCCCTCCGGCGGAGACCGGGCTGATGGCCAACAGCTGGCGGGGCCGCTTCCATCTGGAGATGCACTGGTGGCACGCGGCGCACTTCCCCTTGTGGGGGCGGGCAGGGCTGCTCGAACGCAGCCTCGGCTGGTACGCCTCCATCCTGCCGCGGGCCCGCGAGACGGCCAGGGCACAGGGCTGCCCGGGGGCGCGCTGGCCCAAGCAGGTCGGCCCCGACGGGCGGGAGAGTCCCAGCCCGATCGGGCCGTTCCTGCTCTGGCAGCAGCCGCATCCGATCTTCCTGGCCGAGATGGTGCGCCGCGCGGAGGGCCCCCGGGCAGTGGCCGAGTACGCCGGCATCGTGCTGGACACGGCCGCGTTCATGGCCGCCTTCGCGACCGGGGGACCCGGCGGGCACGGGCTGGGGCCGCCGCTGGTGCCGGCCCAGGAGTCGTACGCGGACGTGCGGGCGAGCGCCGCCAACCCGACGTTCGAGCTCGCGTACTGGTCGTGGGCGCTGGAGGTGGCCCAGCGCTGGCGGCGGCTGCTGGGCCTGGCGCCCGAGCCGGTGTGGGCGCATGTCGCCGCCGGCATGGCCCGCCCGCTGGTGCGCGACGGGCTCTACGCCGCGATGGACGCCCCGCCGTACACGGTGCGGGACGACCACCCGTCGATGTTGTACGCCCTGGGCTTCGTCCCGCCCACCCGGCTCATCGACCCGGAGATCATGCGCGCGACGCTGCGCGACGTGCTCGCCACCTGGGACTGGGAGAGCACGTGGGGCTGGGACTACCCCGCCATCGCGATGACGGCGACCCGGCTCGGCGAGCCGCGGACGGCGGTGGACGCCCTGCTGATGCCCGTGGCCAAGAACGCCCACCTGCCGAACGGCCACAACCGGCAGACCGCGTCCCTGCCCGTCTACCTGCCCGGCAACGGCGGCCTGCTGGCGGCGGTCGCTCTCATGGCCAGGGGCTGGGACGGCGGCCCGCCCGCTCCCGGCTTTCCCGCCTCCTGGCAGATCCGCCACGAGGGACTGCTGCCGCTGCCCTGACCCTGCCTGGTCCTCATGAAAAGGGGCAACGGACGGCCCTGATCGGGGAAAGGAGGGTTGAAGCGCCTCCGCCCGGCCAGATGGCAGGGCACGGGGGTGGAGATGGCGAAGCCGAGAGTCGTGGTCGTGGGTGCGGGGTTCGGCGGGTTCTCCTGCCTGCGGGGCCTGGAACGGAGGCTGCCTCCGGGAGCCGCGGAGCTCGTCCTCGTCAACCCTTCCGACTACCACCTCTACACCCCGCTGCTTCCGCAGGTCGCGGCCGGCGTCGTCAACCCGGCGGACGCGGCGGTCCCGCTGCGGGGCCTGCGGCGCACCCGGCTCAAGCCGGGGGAGGCGATCGGGGTCGACCTGGACGCGCGCACGGTGACGGTGCGCGACCGCGACGGGAACGTCAGCGGCATCGGATGGGACCGGCTGGTGCTCGCCCCCGGCAGCGTCACCCGCGCCGTGGACGTCCCTGGCCTCAAGGAGCACGCGCACGGCTTCAAGACCATCATGGAGGCGGTCTACCTGCGCGAGCGAGTCCTGGCGCAGCTCGAACTGGCCGACGGGCTGCGCGACGGGGCCGAGCGCGCGGCGTACACCACCTTCGTGGTGGTCGGTGCGGGGCTGGCGGGCACGGAGTACGTCGCGCAGATGCGGATGTTCGTGCGCTCGGCGCTGGCCGCCTACCCCCGGCTGCGGGCCGAGCACATCCGCTGGATCATCGTCGACCCCGGCCATCGGATCCTCTCGCACCTGGACCCCAGGCTGTCCGAGCGCGCGCTGGCCATCCTGCGTTCCCGGGACGTCGAGGTACGGCTCGGCGCCGCCGTCGACCGGTTGACCGCTGACACGGTCCATCTGAGCGACGGCACCACGGTGGCGTGCCGGCTGCTCGTGTGGACGGCGGGGGTCGCCGCCGACCCGCTGGTGGGCGAGCTCGGCCTGCCGACGGAGAAGGGCCGGCTCGTCGTGGGCGCCGACCTGGCCGTACCAGGACGGCCCGACGTCGTCGCCCTCGGGGACGCGGCGGCGGTGCCCGACCTGACCCGCCCGGGATCGGTGTGCCCGCAGACCGCCCAGCACGCGATGCGGCAGGGCCACGCCGCCGCCCGCAACGTCGCCGCCGGTCTCGGCCACGGGCGGGCCCGGCCGTACCGGCACCGCGACCTGGGCGCCGTGGCCGATCTGGGCGGCGGGCAGGCCGTCGCCGCGCCGTTCAACCTGCGGGTGACGGGCCGGGCGGCGTCGGCGATCACCGGCGCGTACCATCTGTTCGCCCTGCCCGCCGCCGGCAACCGGCTCCGCGTCGCCGCCGACTGGGCGCTGGCGGGCCTGCTCAGCCGCCAGACCGTCAGCCTCGGGCTGGTGCCGGACGCCGCCGCCGAGCTCTCCCGGGCCGAGCAGCTGAGCATTCGGCCTCCCGCTGAGCGGAAGCCCGCCGGGTGAAACTTTCACCCCTTCCTTGACGCTCCCGGCGGAAGCGCTGACAATCACCACGCTCACCGCCACCGGACCCGCGCCTTCTCCCTACCGGGATGTTAGCGATAACAAATCTCCTCGAAAGGACCCCCATGCGACCCCCCAAACGCTCATGGCACCTCGCCGGGCTGGTCACGGCGCTCGTCATGGCAGGCGCCGCGGTGAACCCGGTGACCGCGCACGCGGCGGACATCGACACCAGCGCGTACTACCAGCTCGTCTCCCGGCACAGCGGCAAGGCGATCGACGTGGAGGGCCGGTCCACCGCGAACGGCGCGGCCATCGTCCAGTGGGCCCCCGGCGACGGCACGAACCAGCAGTTCCAGTTCGTCGACTCGGGCGGCGGCTTCTACCGGATCAAGGCGCGGCACAGCGGCAAGGTCATCGACGTGTCCGGCGCCTCCACCGCCGACGGCGCCGAGGTCGTGCAGTGGACCGACACCAACGCCGCCAACCAGCAGTTCAGGATCGCCGACTCCGACGGCGGCCACGTCCGGCTGATCAACCGCAACAGCGGCAAGGCCCTCGACGTGTGGGAGTGGTCGACCGCGGACGGCGGACGGATCTCGCAGTACGCCGACCTCGACGGCTGGAACCAGCAGTGGCGGCTCGTCGAGGTGGACGGCGGCTCGGAACCCTCGACGGGGGCCAAGCAGATGGAGGACCTCGACCGCGGCCTGATCAGCGCGCGCTCCGGGAACGGCAACCTGGTCAGCTGGCGGCTGCTGGGCACCGAGGAGAGCGGCACCGGCTTCAACCTCTACCGCGGATCCACGAAGGTCAACTCCTCGCCGATCACCGGTGCGACCTCGTACCTCGACGGCGGCGCGGACGCGGGCGCCTCGTACACGGTGCGCGCGGTGGCCGGCGGGGTCGAGCAGGGCGCGTCCCCGGCGTCCCTGCGCTTCACCGGCGGCGACCACCTGGACGTGCCCCTCCAGATCCCCTCCGGCGGCACCACCCCTTCGGGCGAGCAGTACACCTACACCGCCAACGACGGCAGCGTCGGCGACCTCGACGGCGACGGCCGGTACGAGATCGTGCTCAAATGGGACCCGTCCAACGCCAAGGACAACTCCCAGTCCGGCTACACCGGCAACGTCTACATCGACGCCTACCGGCTGGACGGCACCCGGCTCTGGCGCATCGACCTCGGCCGCAACATCCGCGCCGGCGCCCACTACACCCAGTTCCAGGTCTACGACTACGACGGGGACGGCCGGGCCGAGGTGGCGATGAAGACCGCCGACGGCACCAGGGACGGCGCCGGCACCGTCATCGGCAGCGCGTCCGCCGACCACCGCAACTCCAGCGGCTACATCCTGTCCGGCCCCGAGTACCTCACCATGTTCGACGGCCTGACCGGCGCGGCCCTGTCGACGGTCGGCTACGACCCGCCGCGCGGCGACGTCTCCTCATGGGGCGACGACTACGGCAACCGGGTCGACCGGTTCCTGGCCGGGACGGCGTACCTGGACGGCGAGCGGCCGTCGCTGATCATGGCCCGCGGCTACTACACCCGCGCCGTGATCGCCGCCTGGGACTTCCGCAACGGCTCCCTGACGAAGCGGTGGACGTTCGACTCCAACTCCTCCGGCAACGGCGCGGCCGCCGGCCAGGGCAACCACCAGCTGTCCGTGGCCGACGTGGACGGCGACGGCCGCCAGGAGATCGTGTACGGGTCGGCGACCGTCGACGACGACGGCCGGCTGATGTACACCACCGGGTTCGGCCACGGCGACGCTTTGCACGTCGGCGACCTCGTGCCCAGCCGGTCCGGCATCGAGGTGTTCACCATCCACGAGTCCGGCAGCCGGCCCGCCGCCGACCTGCACGACGCCCGTACCGGTCAGGTGATCTTCCAGCGGCCGGGCAACGGCGGCTCGGAGGGACCGGGGCGCGGCGTCGCGGGCGACGTGCACGCCGGCAACCCGGGCGCTGAGTTCTGGGGCTCGGGCACCCACATGTCGAACCTGTACAACGCCTCGGGCTCGCCGGTCGGCCGCACCCCGTCGTCGGCCAACTTCCTGGCCTGGTGGGACGGCGACCCGGTGCGCGAGCTGCTGGACCAGACCAGGATCGACAAGTACGGCACCTCCGGCGACACCCGGCTGCTGACCGGCAGCGGGGTGGCCTCGAACAACGGCACCAAGGCCACCCCGGTGCTCTCCGGCGACCTGCTCGGCGACTGGCGCGAGGAGGTCGTCTGGCGCACCGGCGACAGCCGGGCCCTGCGCGTCTACGCCACCACCGCCACCACCGACCTGCGCATCCACACGCTGGCCCACGACCCGCAGTACCGCGTCGCGCTGGCCTGGCAGAACACGGCCTACAACCAGCCGCCCCACCCGAGCTTCTTCATCGGCGCGGGCATGAGCACGCCGGCCAGGCCGGACATCTACGTCCGCTGAAAGGACCACCCGTCGAGGCAGGATCGCCACACGACAAAGACCGGACATGTGCGGTGCCGGACGCGGCCTTCCCGGTGAGGGCCTCGCGTCAGGCGTGCGCGGATGGGCGGTCATGGCGCACGCGAGGTCAGGTGTGTTCCGGGTTGACGCGTTGGCGGGGGAGCACGAGGATCGCCTGACATGGGCTGGAACACATCCGCGTTGTTCGTCCGTGGCCGCTCGATCGACGAGGTCGTCGGCAGCCTTCCCGGCGATGCCGGTTTCGTACCGAGCGGTGAGCGGTTGAGCGCCGATCACGCGTGGCGTCACACCCCTGGCCAACGCCTGTATCTCGCTGAAGCGGGCGGCTGGTGCCAGATGTGGGACACGGACCAGCGGATCTCCCTCGACGTGGGCGACCTGCTCGAGTCCGGAGCGCTCACGACGCTCAAGGGCACCCGGGCGCTCGCGGTCCTGTTCGCCGGCGTGTCGGGCGTTTACGGATGGTGGCTCTACGACGACGGCGCGTTGGTCAGGGGCGTCGTCTTTCAGGACGGCGAGCCCGTGGTGGACGTCGGCGAGCCGCTGGCGGTGGAATCCCGGGCCGGGATTCCACCGTGGGGTCCCGACGAGGACTTCCTGTGGACGGTGATCAACGACGTGACCGGGCTGACCGCCACGGTTGATCAGCTTTTCGACGTGTACGCCGTCGCGGAGCGTTGAAGGCCGCCGGAGCCGCCCGGCTATTTCTCGGCGGCCGGCCGCGCCCGGCACACGGTCCCGGTGGCGGGCAGCCTTCCCGTCACGAGGTAGGCGTCGATGTGCCGGGTCGCGCAGGCGGACCTCCGGTAGGCGGTGTGGCCGTCGCCGTCGTAGGTCAGCAGGCCGGAGCCCTCGATGCGTGCGGAGAGGCTGCGCGCCCAGCGGAGCGGGGTGGCGGGGTCGTGGGTGTTGCCGACGACCAGGACGGGCGGCAGCCCCTTGATCGGCCGCGCGTGCGGGGCGCGGGCCGGGGGGACCGGCCAGCCCACGCAGCCCACGGTCATGTCCCAGAACTCCGACGTGCCGCGCATGTGGGGGGCCGCCTTGACGACCTGCCGCATCCGGTCGCGCACGTCACGGTAATTACGGATGCGGGGGTCGACGTCCGAGCAGAGGATCGAGCGGTAGGCGGCCGTGCTCACCGGGTCGTCCAGCGCCTGGGCCCGCATGGACGCGAAGAGCCGGGCGTCCCCCTGCTCGGCCTGCGTGATCGCGGTGGCCAGCCCTCCGGCGAACTCCGGGGTGTTGGTGAGGAACGCGTAGGCGGTGTAGCGCAGCTCCTCGGCGGTCAACGGCCGGCCGCCTCGCACGCCGATCGGTTCGCGCTCGGCCGTGGCGACCAGGCTGTCCCACACCTTGCCGGCATCGCGGCCGTGCAGGGCGCACGTGGCGGTGTCCGCACACCAGGCGGTGAACCGGCCGAAGGAGTCCTCCACCGCCCCGGCCGCGTCGACGACCAGCCGGGCCGCGGGGATGCCCTGGTCGACCGCGCCGTCCAGGGCCATCGTGCGCACCCGGTCGGGGAACAGGCGGGCGTACCGTGCGCCGAGCATGCTGCCGTACGACTTGCCGAAGAAGCTCACCTTCGCCACGCCGAGGGCGGCCCGCACCGCGTCGAAGTCGCGTGCGACGTCGGCCGTGTCGAGGTGCCCGAGCAGGGGGCCGGTGCCTTTCGAGCAACTGCGGCCGACGGCCGTGTTGGACGCGACGAGGTGCTCGTAGCCGGTCCGGCTTCTCGGGAATCGGCTGATCCCGGGGTCGTGGACGGGCAGTCCGCACCGCACTGCGGGCGTGCTCTCGCCCACCCCCCGTGGGTCGATGCCGACGATGTCGAAGCGGCGGCGCAGCTCGTCGGAGAAGGTGCTGGACGCGTAGTCGCGCACGAGAAGCGCGCCCGGTACGCCCGGGCCGCCCGGATTGTAGAAAAGTGTGCCCACCCGGGAGCCGGGGTCGGTGGCCTTCCGGCGTACGACGGCCAGTTCGATCTTCGCCCCCGAAGGGGCGCTCCAATCGAGCGGCACCTTGATCACACCGCATTCGGCGCCCGGCCGGTCGGCGCAGCCGGTCCATGACAGGCGGCCCGGAACGAGGGCGGAGGGGCGGGTGCTCGCAGCGGCGGACGTCCCGCCGCCCAGGCCGAGCGCCGAGGCGGAGGTGATGGCGACAATGATCCGGAAGAAGTTCACGGAGGAGCATTCTTCGCACCGGCTCCGGCTCGGTCATCGGCCGTTCGGACGACCCTGATCGGCCGAACGGCCCCCATCGCAGGGCCGTGGCGTTCGTGGTGAACTGTCCTGATTTTGACTGAAGCGCCCGAATGAGCCAGCCGGAAACGGGCAGAGGTCGCGTTATGCCAGGAAGGGGATGGCTAGCCCGGTGGCCGGTGATTCGGCAGCTCACGGGCGAGGACGGCAGGAGCGACGCGGCCCGGTCGGCCCGCACCGACGCCCTGCGCCCCCGCACCGAGGAGGCCGGGACCGTAGCCCGCTCGATCTGCCCCTACTGCGCGGTCGGCTGCGGCCAGCTCGTCTACGTCAAGGACGGCGAGGTCACCCAGATCGAGGGCGATCCCGACTCGCCGATCTCCAGGGGGCGGCTCTGCCCCAAGGGCTCGGCCAGCAAGCAGCTCGTCACCCATCCGGGCCGCCAGACCCAGGTGCTGTACCGCAGGCCGTACGGCACCGGCTGGGAGCGGCTCGACCTGGACACCGCGATGGAGATGATCGCCGACCGGGTGGCGCGCACCCGGCGGGAGACCTGGGAGGAGACCCACGAGGGCAGGGTCGTGCGCCGCACGCTGGGCATCGCCAGCCTGGGCGGGGCGACGCTCGACGACGAAGAGAACTACCTGATGAAGAAGCTGTACACCGCCCTCGGCGCCATCCAGGTCGAGAACCAGGCCCGCATTTGACACTCCTCCACCGTCCCCGGTCTGGGGACCAGCTTCGGGCGTGGCGGCGCGACCACCTTCCAGCAGGATCTGGCAGGCGCGGACTGCATCGTCATCCAGGGCTCCAACATGGCCGAATGCCACCCCGTCGGCTTCCAGTGGGTGATGGAGGCGAAGGCCCGCGGGGCCAAGGTCTTCCACGTCGACCCGCGCTTCACCCGCACGAGCGCGCTGGCCGACCGGCACCTGCCGATCCGCGCGGGCAGTGACATCGTGCTGCTCGGCGCGCTGATCCACCACGTGCTGGAGAACGAGCTGGACTTCCGCGAGTACGTGCTGGCCTACACCAACGCCGCCACGATCGTGTCCGAGGACTTCCGCGACACCGAGGACCTCGACGGCCTGTTCTCCGGCTGGGACCAGGAGGCGGCCACGTACGACCCGAGGAGCTGGGCGTACGAGCCCTCGGGTGAGCAGCCCCCGGCCGATCAGGCGGAGGGCGGGCCCAGGGACGCCGAGGCGGCCGGCGCGGACACCTACGGGGCGGGCGGACCCGCCGCGCACCCCAGCCCGCGCACCGACCCGACGCTGACCCACCCGCGCTGCGTCTACCAGATCGTGAAGCGGCATTTCGCCCGCTACACCCCGGAGCTGGTCGAGCGGCTGTGCGGCATCCCGCGCGACGGCTTCGCCGAGCTGGCCGAGGCGGTGACCGCCAACTCCGGCCGCGAGCGCACCACCGCCTGGGTCTACTCGGTCGGCTGGACCCAGCACACCGTCGGCGCGCAGTACATCCGCACCGCCTCGATCCTGCAGCTCCTCCTCGGCAACATGGGACGGCCCGGCGGCGGCATCCTGGCGCTGCGCGGCCACGCCAGCATCCAGGGCTCGACCGACATCCCGACGTTGTTCAACATCCTGCCCGGCTACCTGGACATGCCGCACGCCGAGCGGCACGGCGGCCTCGACCACTACCTGGAGGTGGAGGGCGGCACGACGGGCTTCTGGGGGAACCGGCGCTCCTACGTGGTGAGCCTGCTCAAGGCGTGGTGGGGCGAGGCCGCCACCGAGGAGAACGACTTCTGCTTCGGCCACCTGCCGCGCATGACCGGCGACCACGGCCACTACACCACCGTGATGGGCCAGATCGACGGCACCGTGAAGGGCTACTTCGTGGTGGGGGAGAACCCCGCCGTCGGCTCCTCCGGCGGCCGGGCGCAGCGCCTCGGCCTGGCCAACCTCGACTGGCTCGTCGTCCGGGACCTGACCCTGGTGGAGACCGCCACGTTCTGGCTGGACGGCCCGGAGCTGGAGACGGGCGAGCTGCGCACCGAGGACATCGGCACCGAGGTGTTCTTCCTGCCCGCCGCGAGCCACGTGGAGAAGGAGGGCACGTTCACCAACACCCAGCGGCTGCTCCAGTGGCGCGAGAAGGCGCTCGACCCGCCCGGCGACTGCCGCAGCGAGCTGTGGTTCTACCACCACCTCGGCAAGCTCCTCAGACAGCGGATGACCGACGACGAGATCGACCGGCCGGTGCGCGAGCTGACCTGGGACTACCCGGAGCACGGCGTGCACAGGGAGCCCTCGGCCGAGGCCGTGCTCCGCGAGATCAACGGCGTCGGCCCCGACGGGCGGGCCCTGTCGAACTCCACCCAGCTGCGACCCGACGGCTCCACGGCCTGCGGCTGCTGGATCTACTGCGGCGTGTACGCCGACGAGGTCAACCAGGCCGCCCGCCGCCGCCCCGGCCGGGAACAGAGCGCCGTGGCGCCCGAATGGGGCTGGGCCTGGCCGGCCAACCGGCGCATCCTCTACAACCGGGCCTCAGCCGACCCCGAGGGCAACCCGTGGAGCGAGCGCAAGGCGTACGTGTGGTGGGACGCCGGGCGCGGCGAGTGGACCGGGCAGGACGTGCCCGACTGCGAGATCGGCAAGCCGCCCGGCTACGAGCCGCCCGAAGGCGCCCGCGCCCAGGCCGCGCTCGCCGGGACCGACCCGTTCATCATGCAGTCCGACGGCAAGGGCTGGCTGTACGTGCCGGCCGGCCTCGTCGACGGCCCGCTGCCCGCCCACTACGAGCCGCACGAGTCGCCGGTCGCCAACCCGCTCTACGCCCAGCAGGCCAACCCGGCCCGCCGCACCTACCACCGGCCCGAGAGCCCGTACAACGCGCCGGGGGGACGCTTCCCGTACGTGCTGACGACGTACCGGCTGACCGAGCACCACACGGCCGGCGGGATGAGCCGGCCGCTAGCCTACCTCGCCGAGTTGCAGCCCGAGCTGTTCTGCGAGGTGTCGCCGCAGCTCGCCGGACAGCTGGGGCTGGCCAACGGCGGCTGGGCCACGATCGTGACCAGCCGCGCCGTCGTGGAGGCCAGGGTGCTGGTCACGGGGCGGATGCGGCCGCTGCGCGTCGAGGGCAGGGTCGTCCACCAGGTCGGCCTGCCGTACCACTGGGGCTGGGGCGGAGGCGGCCTGGTCACCGGTGACGTCGCCAACGACCTGATGCCGCTGGTGCTCGACCCGAACGTCTACATCCAGGAGGGCAAGGCCATGACCTGTGACGTGCGGCCGGGCCGCCGGCCGAGGGGCCGGGCGGCGCTGGATCTGCTGGAGAGGTACCGCCATGGCTGAGCGGATGGGGTTCTTCACCGACACGAGCGTCTGCATCGGGTGCAAGGCGTGCGAGGTGGCCTGCAAGGAGTGGAACCAGATCCCCGACGACGGCTTCGTCTTCGAGGCGACCTCCTACGACAACACCGGCATGCTGGGGGCTAGCACCTGGCGGCACGTCGCGTTCATCGAGCAGTCACGGCCGGTGCTCGCCGGCGACGACGAGGGCGTGGACCGGTGGCTGATGTCCTCCGACGTGTGCAAGCACTGCACGCACGCCGCCTGCCTGGACGTCTGCCCGACCGGGGCGCTGTTCCGGACCGAGTTCGACACGGTCGTGGTGCAGGCCGACATCTGCAACGGGTGCGGCTACTGCGTGCCCGCCTGCCCGTACGGCGTGATCGACCGGCGGGAGGGCGACGGGCGGGCCTGGAAGTGCACGATGTGCTACGACCGCCAGCTCGGCGGCCTCGAACCGGCCTGCGCCAAGGCGTGCCCCACCGACTCGATCCAGTTCGGGCCGCTCGACGAGCTGCGGGAGCGCGCCGAGGAACGGGTGACCCGCCTGCGCGCCGACGGGAACGAGGAGGCCCGCCTGTACGGCGAGAGCCCCGGCGACGGCGTGGGCGGGGCGGGGGCGTTCTTCCTGCTGCTGGACGAGCCCGAGGTGTACGGCCTGCCGCCGGATCCCGTGGTGACCACCCGCGACCTGCCGGCCATGTGGCGCTGGGCGGGCGCGGCCGCGCTGTCGGCGGCGGGCGCCGTGGCCCTCGCCTTCCTCGGGCCGTCGCGCGGGGGAGGGCGGCGATGACGCGGGAGCGGGCGGTGGTGCCGGAGGCGGAGTTCCGGTCCTACTACGGCCGTCCGGTGCTCAAGCCGCCCGTCTGGCACGAGCCCCACATGCCTACATATCTCTATTTGGGCGGGATGTCGGGAGCCTCGTCCGCCATAGCCGTCATGGCCCGGCTGACCGGCCGCCCCCGCCTGGACCGCACCGCCCGCGTCGCGGCGGCCGCCGGGGCGTCCCTCGGAGCCGCCCTGCTCGCCGCCGAGCTGGGCAGGCCGGAACGGTTCCTCAACATGCTGCGCATCTTCAAGCCCACCTCCCCGATGAGCGTCGGCTCGTGGATCCTCGCCGCCCAGAGCGGGCTGTCGGCCGCCGCCATGACCGGCGACCTGACCGGCGTCCTGCCGGCCGCGGGCGACGCGGCGCTGCTGGCCACCGGGGTGACCGGGCCGCTGACCGCCACCTACACCGCCGTCCTGGTCGCCGACACGGCCGTACCCGCCTGGCACGAGGCGTACCGGGAGCTGCCGTTCCTGTTCGCGGGCAGCGCGATGGCCGCCGCGGGCGCGATCGCGATGCTCGGCACGCCCCGGGCCCACGCCGGCCCGGCCCGTGCCGTGGCCGCGCTCGGAGCGGCCACGGAGACGGTCGCGGGCGAGGTGATGGAACGGCGGCTCGGGTTCGTCGGGGAGCCGTACCGGACGGGACGGGCCGGACGGCTCCTGCGTGCCGCGCGTGCCCTGACGGTGGGCGGCGGGCTGCTCGCGGTGGTCGCGGGGCGCAGCCGTGCCCTCACCGCCCTGGCCGGGGTCGCCCTCACGGCGGGCTCCCTGTGCACCCGCTTCGGCATCCTGGAAGCGGGCCGCGCCTCGGCCGCCGACCCGAAGTACACCGTCGTCCCCCAACGCCGACGCCTCGACGCGGCCTCGACGCCGGCTCCTGACGGCGACGACCTGCACGCGGGACGGCTCACACACGACGCCGGCTCCGACAGCGACGGTCCACACGCAGCACACCTCACACGCGACGCCGGCTCCTGACGGCCGGCGCGAGGAACGCCACACGCGCCACGGCGTTTCCCTACGGCCGCGCGAGGAAGGCCGCACGCGCCATGGCGTTCCCCCACGGCCGCGCGAGGAGCGCCGCACGCGCGACGCCGGTTCCCGGCGGCGGGTTCCTCGCGAGGGACCTCACGCGCGACGCCCACGTTCCCAGCGCCGTGGGCGATCCGTCCTGGACGGCAGGCTGCCCGAGCCGCGCGGTCAGCGCAGGCGGAGGTGAGGGCCGTCCAGGGGGACCAGCTCGCCGACGACCGGCGCGCCCGGGACCTCGCCCGCGACCAGCAGGCCGCCCGACGTCTGGGCGTCGGCCAGCAACAGGAGCTCGTCCTCGCCGAAGCCGCCGGGGTCGAGCCGGGGCCGTACCCAGTCGAGGTTGCGGCGGGTGCCGCCGCTCACGTAGCCGTCGCCCAGCGCCCGCCGGGCGCCCTCCAGGTACGGCACCGCCGCCACGTCCACCACCGCTGTCACGCCGCTCGCCCGGGAGAGCTTGTACAGGTGCCCGAGCAGGCCGAAGCCGGTCACATCCGTGGCGCACTCCACCCCGGCGGCCAGCGCGGCCCGCGCGGCGTCGCGGTTCAGCGTGGTCATCGTGTTCACCGCCTGCGCGAACACCTCGCCCGTCGCCTTGTGCCGCGCGTTGAGCACGCCGATGCCGAGCGGCTTGGTCAGCGAGATCGGCAGGCCGGGCCGGGCGGCGTCGATGCGCAGCAGCCGTGCCGGGTCGGCCAGGCCGGTGACCGCCATGCCGTACTTCGGCTCCGGGTCGTCCACGCTGTGGCCGCCGGAGACGTGGCAGCCGGCCTCCCGTGCCACGTCCAGGCCGCCGCGCAGCACCTCTTTCACCAGGTCGAGCGGCAGCCGATCGCGGGGCCAGCCGAGCAGGTTCACCGCGACGAGGGGCTCCCCGCCGACCGCGTACACGTCGGACAGGGCGTTGGCCGCCGCGACGCGCCCCCAGTCGTACGGGTCGTCCACCACGGGCGTGAAGAAGTCGGCGGTGACCACGACCGCCCGGTCACCGCCGATCCGTACCACGGCGGCGTCGTCCCCGTCGTCCAGTCCCACGATCAGCTCCCCGGCCGGTGCGCCGGTGGCGCCGGGGTCCGGCGACTTGAGGCCGGCGACGATGGCCTCCAGCTCGCCGGGCGGGATCTTGCAGGCGCAGCCGCCTCCGTGGGCGTACCGCGTCAGCCGGACCTGGCCGTCCTCCACCGGGTTCGCAGATGTCATGGCCGTCCTCACTGCAGTTCGCGGGTGCCGCCGGGTCACCTACCCCGCGGTGGGTAGGTTCTCCCCTGGAGGCGTCTGGGCGCCTGGTGGCCCCCGCGGTCTTCAAAACCGACGAGGTCGAGGTCCTCGGCCTGGCGGGTTCGATTCCCGTCCGCCTCCGCTTATGTTCGGGGACATGGACCGTCGCAGGCTGGTGCCGCGCACCGACGCCGTGCTCGCCGACCCGCGCCTGGTGGAGGCGGGCGGGCGGCTGGGCAGGTCGGTGGTCAAGGCGGCGGTGGCGGCGGCCCAGGATCGGGCGCGGCGGGGCGAGATCGGTCCCGGGGAGGTGGTCGACGCGGCGGTGGCGGCGCTCCCGGCGCACGCGGCGAGCCTGCGCCCGGTCGTCAACGCCACGGGCGTGCTGGTCCACACGAACCTCGGCCGGGCGCCGCTGTCGGCGGCGGCCGTCGCGGCGATGACCGCCGTCGCGGGGCCCGCCGACGTGGAGTTCGACCTGGTGACGGGCGCCAGGGCGCGGCGGGGACGGGGCGCGGTCGAGGCGCTCGCCGCAGCCGTGCCCGCGGCGGCTGACGTGCACGTCGTCAACAACAACGCCGCCGCCCTCGTCCTGGTCGCCACCGCGCTCGCCGCCGGGCGGGAGATCCTCATCAGCCGGGGTGAGCTGGTGGAGATCGGTGACGGGTTCCGCATCCCCGACCTGCTCGCCTCCACCGGGGCGCGGCTGCGCGAGGTGGGCACCACCAACCGCACCTCCGCCCGCGACTACGCCGACGCGGTGGGGCCGCGGACGGGGTTCGTGCTCAAGGTCCACCCGTCGAACTTCCGGATCGAGGGCTTCACCGGTGCGGCCGAGGTGCCGGAGCTGACCGGGCTGGGCGTGCCCGTCGTCGTGGACATCGGCTCGGGCCTGCTGGTCCGCGAGCCGCTGCTGCCCGCGGAACCGGACGCCACCACCATGATCGAGTCGGGCGCCGACCTGGTGACGGCCAGCGGCGACAAGCTGCTCGGCGGGCCGCAGGCGGGTCTCCTCCTGGGCCGCGGCGACCTGGTCGAACGCTGCCGCCGCCACCCGCTCGCCCGCGCGCTGCGGGTGGACAAGCTCACGCTCGCCGCGCTGGAGGCGACGCTGCGCGGTCCCGTGCCGCCGGTGCGGGAGGCGCTGCACGCCGGCCCGGCGGCGCTGGCGCGGCGTGCCGCCGGCCTGGCCGGCCGTCTGGCCGGTGCCGGGGTCGACGCGTCGAGCGTGCCGAGCACGGCCGCCGTGGGGGGTGGCGGCGCGCCGGGCGTGAGGCTGCCGAGTGCCGCCGTGAGCCTGCCCGAACGGCTCGCTGTCCCGCTGCGGACGGGCGATCCGCCGGTCGTCGGCCGGATCGAGCACGCTCGCCTGCTGCTGGACCTGCGCACCGTCCCGCCCGATCGCGACGACGACGTGGAGCGCGCGGTGCTGGCGGCCGCGGAGGTGCGGGGCTGATGCACGTCGTGGCCACCGCGGGGCACGTCGACCACGGCAAGTCCACCCTGGTACGCGCGCTCACCGGCATGGAGCCCGACCGGCTGGACGAGGAACGCCGGCGCGGCCTGACCATCGAGCTCGGCTACGCGTGGACGGCGCTCCCGTCGGGGGAGCGGCTCGCGTTCGTGGACGTCCCTGGCCACGAACGGTTCCTCGGCACGATGCTCGCGGGGGTCGGGCCCGTGCCGGCCGTCATGTTCGTGGTGGCGGCCGACGAGGGGTGGATGCCCCAGTCGGAGGAGCACCTGGTGGCCCTGGAGGCCCTCGGGGTACGACACTGCCTGCTCGTGGTGACCCGGTCCGACCTCGCCGATCCGTCGCCGGTGGTCGCGCAGGCCCTCGCCCGCCTGGACGCGGCCGGCATCGGCGAGGCGGAGGCGGTCGCCGTGAGCGGGCGCACCGGACAGGGGCTGCCCGAGCTGCGGCAGGCGCTGGACCGGCTCGTGGCCGGGCTGCCGCAACCCGATCCGGCCGCGGCGGTACGGCTCTGGATCGACCGGGCGTTCAGCGTGACCGGCAGCGGCACGGTGATCACCGGCACGCTGCCGGCAGGAACGGTCTCGGTGGGCGACGAACTGCTGCTCGCCGGCGAACCGGTGCGGGTCAGGGGGCTCGAGTCGCTGAAGGAGCCGCGGGACACGGTGACCGGGGTCGCCAGGGTGGCGGTCAACCTGCGTGGCCATGACGTCCCGGGCCGCGGGCACGCGCTCGTCACGCCGGGCGGCTGGACGTACACGGACCTGGTGGACGTGCGCGTCGCCCACGTCGGGGGACTGCGGCGCGAGGCCGCCGGGTTGCCCCGGCGGTTGACGGTCCACGTCGGGTCGGCGGCGGTGGCGGCCGAGACGCGGCCGCTCGGCGGGCGCGTCGTGCGGCTGCGGCTGGCCCGGCCGGTGCCGCTGCACCTCGGCGACGTGCTGCTGCTGCGTGACCCCGGGCGTGACCGGTCGGAGGCGCGGGTGCTCGCCGGGGCGAGCGTGCTCGACGTGCGCCCGCCTGCCCTGGGCCGCAGGGGCGCCGCCAGGCAGCGGGCTGCCCTGCTGGAGTCGGCCCTGCTGGAGTCGGCCCTGTTGGAGTCGGCGCGGCCGGACGCGGCCCCGCCGGTGGCCGCCGCGCCCGGCACGGCGTACGCGCTGCGCCTGCACCGGTTGTTGCGCGCCGCCGACCTGCGTGCCATGGGCGTCGCGCCTGACACTCCCGGAACGTCAGGGGAGTGGTACGCCGATCCGGGGCACTGGAGGGATCTGGGCCGGCGGCTCGTGGAGGCGGTGCGGCAGTACGCGGCCGGCCATCCCCTGGACCCCGCCATGCCGATCGAGGCGGCCCGCCACGAGCTGGGCCTGCCCGACCGGAGGCTGGTCGCCACGCTCGTACGTCCGCCGCTCGCGCTCGCCGGAGGGCGGATCGTGGCCGGGCCCGCGGGCCTGCCGGAGCGGGTGGCCAGGGCGGTCGAGCGGCTGAGACGGGACCTGGCGGCGCGGCCCTTCCACGCCCCGGACGCGGGCCGGCTGGCCGAGCTGGGGCTGGGTCCGCGGGAACTGGCCGCGGCCGAACGGGCCGGGAGCCTGCTGCGCGTGGGCGAGGGAGTCGCGCTGTTGCCGGGAGCCGACGCGCGGGCGGCCGAACTGCTGAGCCGGCTGCCGCAACCGTTCACGGTCAGCCAGGCCAGACACGCCCTCGACACCACGCGCCGCGTCGTCGTGCCGCTGCTCGAACACCTCGACAGGGCCGGCCTCACCGAACGGGTGGACGAGGTGCACCGGCGCTGCATATGACACGGCTCGGCGCCCGGCGGGCTCGAACAGCGCCGGGGCCGGCGGGCACCATGCCGTCACCCTTTGATGGGTGTTCAGGCGAGCAGGGTGCGGGCGAGCCCGATGGCGGCACCGCCGGCGATCAACCAGGCGTTGTTGAGCCTGGTCGTCCAGAGCAGCACCAGGCTGAGCACCGCTATGGCCGCGGTCAGCGGGTCGACGACGGCCGTGCGGGCGAGCTGGTAGGAGACCCCGGCCATGAGCGCCAGCGCCGCGGCGTTCACACCGTCGAGCAGTGCGGATGCCCACGCGCTCGAGCGCAGCCAGCCGGTGAGCCGGGTGAGCAGGCCGACGAAGACGAACGACGGCAGGAAGATGGCCACCGTGGCCACGAACGCGCCGATCGGCCCGGCAACGACATAGCCCACGAAGGTGGCGGTGGTGAACACCGGCCCGGGGGTGACCTGCCCGATGGAGACGGCGTCGACGAGTTGCTGCGAGGTGATCCAGCCGAGCCGCTCGACGAAGTCGCCGCGCAGGAAGGCCAGCAGCACGTAACCGCTGCCGTACAACACCGAGCCGATCTTCAGCATGGTGAGGAACAGCTGCGTCAGCTGGCCTCCGGTGGGGTCGGGGAAGAGGGGGGATCCGCCGAAGGTGAGCAGCGGGGCGGCGAGCAGGCCGGGCACCCGGTTCTGACCGCCGGGCGGGCGGCGCGGCAGCCGGACGGCCAACGCGAGCAGCGCTCCGGCCGCCAGGATCAGCAGTTCGTTGGTCCCCGCCAGGTAGGCCGCCAGGGCGGCGAGAGCCAGGACGCCCAGCCACACGGTCTTGATCACCGTGCGCCACAGGCCGAACAGAGCGTGGGCGATGATGGCGATCACCGCGGGGACGACGCCGTACAGGAGGCCCTCGGCCGCGGGCGTGCTGCCGTAGGTGACGTAAGCCCAGGCCAGGGCGGTGACGATGAGCGCGGCAGGGAGGATGAAGCAGACCCCGGCCGCGACGAGACCGCGCATGCGCGCACGGTCGTGGCCCAGGTGGATGGCCAGCTCGGTGGAGTTGGGCCCCGGGATCAGGTTGGTCGCGCCCATCAGGTCGGCGAAGCGCTCGTCGCTCACCCAGCCGCGGCGGCGCACCAGCTCGTCGCGCATCATCGCGGTGTGCGCGGCCGGGCCGCCGAAGGCGATGGTGCCCAGCTTGAGGAACAGCAGCGCCACCTCCCGGACCGCGCGCCGGGACGCCCCCGCCTCGCCGGAACCTCCGGTGACGTGCTCGTTCACCGCTGCGGCCCTTTCTCGGTGTGGCACGGCCTGCGCCGATGGCGCCGTGCCTTGTTCGACGACGGTAGGCGACTATATCAAATCAATTTGATGGATGGCTGACCAGTTGTACAGTTGGCTGACCAATTGGTTATCATCCTGAGCATGCGGTCAGACAAGGGCGATCTGAAGGCTCGTGCCAGGATCCGGAACGCCGCCCTGGAGCTGTTCGGGGCGGAGGGCGCCACCGGGGTGAGCCTGCGTGCTGTCGCCGCCCGCGCCGGTGTCTCCCACGCCCTGGTCCTGCACCATTTCGGCAGCAAGGAGGGCCTGCGCAAGGAGTGCGACGCGTACGTGATCTCGCTCGTGCGCGGCGGCCCCGGCGTCGAGGCGCTGGAGGACACGGCGGGACTGGCGGCGATGCTGGAGGCCGCCGGCCCGGTGCGCCGGTATCTCGGCCGGGCGTTCATGGACGGCACTCCGGAGGCGGCGGCGCTCTACGACGAGATCGTCGAGGCCACCGAGCGGTGGCTGGAACAGGGTGTGGCCGAGGGGTGGGCGCGGCCGAGCCAGGACCCGCGCGCCCGCGCCGCGATCTACGTGACCTGGCTGCTCGCCCCGCTGGCCTTCGGCGAGCACCTGTCGCGGGTGCTCGGCGTCCCGGACCCGCACGACATGGATGCCACGTTGCGTCACTCGCGCGCCGGCATCGAGATCTTCACCGGCGGCGTGTTCGCCGACGACCGCGCCCTGACGGCCTGGGAGGCGGTCAGGAAGGAGCGGCGGGCGCGGTGACGGCGCTGCCGCCATGACCATCTTCGCCCCTCGAGGAGACATGACCATGACCGACATCGCCGGCTTGATGACGGCCCCCGACAGAGACGCGTTCCTGGCCGAACTGGCCCGGCAGGGGCCGGTGTGCCGCGGCACCTACGTCGACGGCACACCCGTCTGGCTGGTGACCGGCTATCCCGAGAGCGTGGCGGTGCTCACGGATCCGCGGTTCAGCAGCGACGTCACCCGGCAGTCCAGGATCGACCTGGCCGCCCTCGCCGGGCTGCCCGACGACGTCGCCCCGTACCTGCTGCACACGCTGGGCGTCTACGATCCGCCCGACCACACCAGGCTGCGGCGGCTGGTGTCACGCGAGTTCACCGCACGCCGGGTGGAGAGGATGCGCCCGCGCATCCAGGAGATCGTCGACGCGTTGTTGTCCGGTCTGCCCGAGGAGTTCGACCTCATCGAGCGCTTCGCCCACCCCCTGCCCGTCCAGGTGATCTGCGAGCTGCTCGGCGTGCCGCCGGCGGACCGCGGCACCTGGCGTTCCTGGGCCGCCGACCTCGGGGCCCCCGATCTGGAAAAGGTCGCGGCCGGAGCCAGGGCCCTGGTCGGATACATGTCGGAGCTGATCGACGCCAAGCGGGCGGCTCCTGGTGACGATCTGCTGTCGGGGCTGGTCAGGGTGCAGGAGGCCGACGGCGACCGGCTCAGCGACGAGGAACTGATCTCGATGTCGATCAGCATCCTGATCGCCGGGCACGAGACCACCGTCGGCCTCATCAGCCAGAGCGTCTGGCTCCTGCTCACCCGCCGCATCGATCCCGGTGACATCTCCTCCGCCGTCGAGGAGTTCCTGCGCTTCACGGGGAGCGCGGAGATCGCCGTCATGCGTTACTCGCTGGAGCCCGTGGAGATCGGCGGCGTGACCATCCCGCAAGGGGAGGCGGTGCAGGTCGTGTACGCGGCCGCCAATCGCGACCCGCGCCGCTTCGACCAGCCCGGCCGGCTGGACCTGCGCCGCCCCGACAACGCGCATCTCGCCTTCGGCCACGGCATCCACTACTGCCTGGGCGCGGCGCTGGCCCGGTGCGAGACCCAGATCGCCCTCGCGACCCTCCTGGACCGCTTTCCCGGGCTCACCCTGAGCGTGCCCGCCTCGGAGATCGGCTGGCAGCCCGGGATGAAGCGGGCCCTGACCTCCCTGCCGGTCCGTACGGCGCCCTGACCCCGCCGCATCGCGGGCCGGCCGGAACGGGTCACACGGCCCGCCCCGGCCGGCTTGTTCGCGGTCAGCGAGGCGGCCAGAGCAGCTGGAGGCGGCGCACTCCCGTCATGGTCGGGGTGGGGATGAACTCCACGGGCTCGTCAGGGTCGGCCCGCAGGGGGTCGAAGCGATCGAGCAGGATGTTGAGCGCGACCCGCCCTTCCAGCCGGGCCAGGGGAGCGCCGAGGCAGAAGTGGATGCCGCGGCCGAAGGCGAGATGCGGGTTGGGGTCGCGGCCGGGGTTGAAGACGCCGGGGTCGGGGAACTGCCGGGGATCCCGGTTCGCCGGTCCCAGCCAGGCCATCAGGAGCTGATCGGCGGGTATCGTCACGCCGCCCAGGTCGGCCTCGCGGGTGGTGGTCCTGGCGAGGGCGGCGAACGGGGTGAAATAGCGCAGGGACTCCTCGATCACGGCCGGAACGGTGGAGCGGTCGGCCCGGACCCTGTCCTGCTGCTCGGGGAAGGCGTCGAGGCACAGCACCGTGTTGCCGAGCAGCATCGTCGTGGTGATGTGCCCGGCCAGCAGGAGGACGATCGCGAAGTTGACCACCTGGTCGTCGGGCAGCCGCTCGCCGTCCACCTCGGCCTCGACCAGCTTGGTGAGCAGGTCGGCGCGCGGTCGCGTTCTGCGCTCCGCGGCGTGGGCGGCGAGATAGCCGGACATCTCCTTCCACGGCTTCAGCACCGCCTGAACCTCGGCGTCGCGGTTCTCCGGCCGCTCGGTGAGTGAGATCTTGCTGTCCCGCTCGAACAGCGCGTCGGCCCACTGCTTGAACAGGGCCCGGTCGCTGCTGGGCACCCCCAGCAGTTCGGCGATGACGATGACGGGGAGGGGGTAGGCCAGGTCGGTCACCAGCTCGAACCGGCCGCGCTCGGCCGCCGCGTCGAGCAGCTCGCGGGTGAGGGCGGCGATCCTCGGTTCGAGATCCGCGACCACCTTCCGGGTGAACGCGCTGCTGACCAGCTTGCGCAGCTTGCCGTGCTCCGGCGGGTCGATCTGGGTGATGAAGCCCTCCATCGAGAACTCCTCCGCCTCCGGCATCATCTGCTTGGGAATCACGCGCATGGTGTCGGAGGAGAACGTCGCGGGGTCGCTCAGGATCTCGTGCAGTTCCGGATACCCGTAGACGTTCCATATCCCGGTGGCCGCGTCGAACTCCACCGGCCGGCCCGATCGCGGCCCGTGCAACCAGAAGTGCTGCCGGGGAATGTCGTATCGCTGGACGATGTCGGCCATCGCCTCTCCTTAGTCGTAGATCCACTTTCGGTAGGGCGGAACCAGTTCCGTGAAGATCGAGATGAACTCGGTCGCCGCCGCGGTGAGCACCTCACGCGAGGGCTGCTCCGCCGGCTCGAACACCTCGCGCACGGCGAAGGCGAGCGCGTCGGCCCTGCTCTCCTCGTCCAGGGCGGATTCGGTGCTCTCAGAGCCGTCGAGGACGTAGAAGCCCGTCTGCACGGCGGTCATCGTGTACGGCAGGTTGGGCACGTCGGTCCTGAGCAGCCCGTACCTGTCGGCCACCCGGAAGAAGCGCTCGGCCGCGAGGAGGTCGTGGCTGCGCATGGGGTGTTTGGCGAGCTTGCCGAGCAGATCGAGGTCCGTGGTGAGCACGGCTCGAAGGAGCGGCTTCCTGCACATGCCGAGGAAGGCGACGCGCGCGAAGCGGTGCGGCTGCACGTTCGCCGGATCCTCGCGCATCAGCGCGGCGAACTCCTCCACGAGCTCGATGGACTCGCGCAGCAGCAGCGCATCGAAAAGCTCGTGCTTGGTGCGCCAGTGCAGGTAGACGGTGCCCTTGCCGACCTCGGCCCGTGCGGCGATGTCGTCGACGGTGACCTTGCGGTAACCGTGCCGGAGCAGCAACTCCCCGGCCGCGTCGAGAATCCGGTCCGCCCGCTCCCGCAACGGATACTCCTTTGACTGGATATGAAATCTGGTCAATGAGTCACACTACGCCGATCGCGGGTGCGGTCAAGGGTTGCTCGGCGAGGAAAGGTGTGAACGTGCGCCACCTGGCCCGGACGCGGCCGGGCCAGCTCGAACCGGGCTACCGGCGGCGGCAGGCCGCCAGCGCGGCCAGGATGACCTCCACGAGCGGCGTGATGTCGTCGTCCAGGGACTCCCCGGGCTGCCACGGGGTGCGCGGGCGCAGGTAGGCGAGCCCGACCAGGCAGTCGACGGCCAGCTCGGTGTCGAGGTCGGCCGGCAGCTCGCCCCGGTCGACGGCGCGGTGGAGCAGCCGGGCTCCCGCGGAGCGGCGGGGCTGCTCCGCGCTGGTCTGCATGGCCGCGGCCAGGCGCGGGTTCCTGGTGGCCTCGGCGGTCAGGTCGGTGAGGACGCGCATGGTCCGCGGGTCGGCCCGCAGCGCGGAAGCGTGGCGCACGAAGCCTTCGACGTCTTCGCGCAGGGTGCCGGTGTCGGGCAGCGGCACGGCCTCGTCGGCCAGGCTGGTGAGGATCTCCAGCACCAGCGGCTCCTTGGAGGCCCAGCGCCGGTAGATGGCGGCCTTGCCGACCCCTGCGCGGCGGGCGATGGCGTCCATGGACATCCGGGCGTAGCCGCTGTCGATCAGCTCGGCCAGAGCCGCCTGGCGGATCGCGTCGGTGAGGTCGGCGCGCAGCACGGCCGCGCCTGCCGGCCGGCGGTCGGGGCCGGAAGTGGCGTCGGGCATCCGGAAGACCCTCCACTCGAGACGGAACGGTTGTGTTCCATCGTAAGGGGAGCTAACGTGAGAGGGAAGGAACGTAACAGTTCCGTCCTGACGTCTCTCGCTGGCAGGTGGTGGCCATGGCAGAATCCGCGGAGGTCCTGGTGGTCGGGGCCGGACCCGCCGGTCTCGCGCTGGCCTGCGCGCTGCGGCTGCACGGGGTGGCCGTACGGGTGGTGGACCGGGCGCAGGGCCCGGCCACCACCTCACGCGCCAACATCCTGCACGCCCGCGGCGCCGAGGTGCTCGACCGGCTCGGCGCGCTCGGCGACCTGCCCGGCCGCTCGGCCCCGTCACTCGTCCTGACCACGTACATCGGCGGGCGGGCCGCGCTCGTCACCCGCTTCGGCGAGGCCGGCCCGGGCACGCCCAAGCCGGCGCTGGTCCTCCCCCAGACGGACATCGAGGCCCAGCTCCGCTCCCGCCTGGCCGAGCTGGGCGTCGACGTGGAATGGGGCACCGCCCTGACCGACCTCGCCGAGGACGACCACGGTGTCACCGCCGTTCTCGACGGCGGGCGCAAAGTGCGCGCCGGCTGGCTGGCCGGCTGCGACGGCAGCCACAGCACGGTCCGCAAGCTGTCCGGCATCCCCTTTCCCGGCGCGCCGCTGACCGACCAGTGGCTCCTGGCCGACGTGCACGCCGGGTGGGATCTCGCCCGCGCCGGTGGACACGGGTGGGCGCACCAGGATGGGCCGCTGTTCGCCATGCCCATGCCCACGCCCGCCGGCGGCGGAGCCGACGACCGGTGGCGGCTGATGGCCTACCTGCCGGGCGCCAAGGACGAAGAGCTCACCGAGCCCGAGATCCTCACGGCCTTCCGCCGCCTGGTGGGCGAGCGCGCCGGCCTCGACGGGGAGAAGATCCGCCACGCGGTCTGGGCGTCGGTCTTCCGCGTCCACCGCCGGCTGGTCGACGCCTACCGCCGGCGCCGGATCCTCCTGGCCGGTGACGCGGCCCACATCCACAGCCCGATGGGCGGGCAGGGCATGGTCACGGGCATGGGCGACGCCGAGAACCTCGCCTGGAAGCTCGCGCTCGTCATCCAGGGCCACGCCGGCGAGCGGCTGCTGGACACCTACCAGGACGAACGCCGTCCGCTCGCGACCGAGGTGCTCCGCAACACCAGCGCCACCACCCGCCTCCAGATCGGGGACAGCCCGCTGCTGCGGCTGCTGATCAAGTGGGTACTGGTGCCGCTGGGCAACCACCCTGCGGTGCAGCGCCGATCCACCCAGATCGCCTCGCAGCTGGGAGTGAGCTACCGCCGCGGTCCCCTGGCCGTCCGCGGCTCCCTGCCCGGGCCCGGCCGCCGTCCACGATCCGGCGACCGCGTTCCCGACCTGCGGTGCGTCGACGCGGACGGCGACGTCACCCGCCTGCATGCCGAACTGGGCGGGCGCTGGGCGCTGCTGGCCACCGCCCGCGCCGCGCCCGCATGTCAGTCGGAGGCGAGCGCGTCCCTGGGCGATCGCGTCGTCGTGCTCACGCCGGCCGGTTGGCGAGACGACGAGGTGTGGCTCGTACGTCCCGACGCGCATCTGGCCTGGCGTGGCCGGCCGGCCTCCGGCGGCCTCGGCCGTTGGCTGCGGGGCGCGCTCCAGCAGGGACGCGCGCAGGCGTGACCGGCGGCGACGTGGCGGGCGTCAGCCCGGTGGCGCCTTCCTCTCCGGTGTTCTCGCGGCCTCTTTCTCGCCGTCGTGGCCGTCGCCGAGCGGGATCTGGTCGCCGCCGTACGCGCGGCTCATCCTGAGCCGGAGGCGGCCGAGCGGGCCCCGGGCGGTCACGGGCGGGACGCGTTCGCCGTCCTCGCGCGCCCCGGGGAGCATCGGGATGGCCGACCTGCCACGCAGGTGTGCATCGACGTCGTCCGACGGCGGTGTGTGGACCTCGATGAACTCCCCGTGAGGCAGGCGCCTGATGACGCCCGACTCCACCCCGTGATCGATGGTGGCGGCGTCCGATCGCTGCAGGCCCAGGCACAGCCGGTAGGTGATCAGGTAGGCCAGCGCCGGGCCCAGGAAGATCAGCACCCGGCCCGCGTACGTCGTCCAGTTGAGGCTGATGTTGAAGAAGGTCGCGATCAGGTCGTTGGCGCCGAGCACCAGCAGCAGGCCGTAGAAGGTGATGCCGGTCACGCCGATCGCGGTGCGGTGCGGGTTGTTGCGGGGGCGGTCCGCGATGTGGTGCTCGCGGCGGTCGCCGGTGATCCAGCGTTCCAGGAACGGATAGAGCACCAGGCCGGTGAGGATCAGGCCCAGCGGCGCCAGCGCCGGGATCAGCACGCTCAGCGGCAGCGTGCCCGCCTGGGCGGTCCCGAAGAGGTTGATCTCCCAGGAGGGCATGATCCGCAGGGCGCCTTCGAGGAAGCCCATGTACCAGTCCGGCTGGGATCCCGCGGAGACGTCCGACGGCGTGTAGGGGCCGTACAGCCAGATGGGATTGATCTGGGTGAAGGTCGACAGCCCCGTCAGTACGGCGGCCGTGAAGAGGAGGTACGCGCCCGACTTGGCCATGAAGGCGGGCAGGAGCGGGGCGCCCACCACGTTCTTCTCGGTACGGCCCTTGCCCGGCATCTGCGTGTGCTTCTGCACCCACATCAGCACCAGGTGGGCGGTGATGAGGGCGATCAGGATGCCCGGGATCAGCAGGATGTGCAGGGCGAAGAAGCGCTGGATAACGGCATCGCCGGGATACTCGCCGCCGAACAGGAAGAACGACAGGTACGAGCCCACCAGCGGGATCGACATCAGCACGCCCTGAGTGATCCGCAGGCCGGCGCCGGACAGCAGATCGTCGGGCAGGGAGTAGCCGGTGAGCCCTTCGACGAGGGCCAGGATGAACAGCCCGATGCCGATCAGCCAGTTCAGCTCGCGCGGCTTGCGGTAGGCGCCGGTGAAGAACACCCGCATCATGTGCACCATCAGGCTGGCGGTGAACAGCAGGGCGGCCCAGTGGTGGATCTGCCGGAGCAGGAGACCGCCGCGCACGTCGAAGGTGATCTCCAAGGTCGAGGCGTACGCCTCGGACATCCCCACGCCCCTGAGCGGCGCGTAGGAGCCGTCGTAGACGACGTGCCCCATGCTGGGCGTGAACCAGAAGGTCAGGAACGTTCCGGTGAGCAGCAGGATGATGAACGAGTAAAGGACGATCTCGCCCAGCAGGAACGACCAGTGGTCCGGGAATATCTTGCGCAGGTTGCGCTTGAGGAAGGGCGCCGCTCCCAGGCGATCGTCGAGATATCTGCTCGGGCCGGCGATGAACTTGGGCACTGTGGTCATGCGTGGCCTCCCCGTGGGCCGCCGTTCCAGCGCGGGCGGGACGCGGGGGAGAACGAACGCCGTCACTCCACCCGCGGCAAGCCGAAGCAACTGGTAAGCCGCATTACCGAAGCGTAGTCTCGCGACCGTCAACGCCGGCTAAGCCCGGCCGGTGCTCCGGGCAAAAGCATGGAAAGCCGGGCACGGGTCAGGCCAGCCGCTCGGAGATGCCCGACAGCTCCGCGTTCTGATCGCGGATGATCCGCCCGGCCAGCTGCAGGGTCGGCTGGTGCCGGCCCGACGTCCTGACCTCCTCGGCCATGTGGACGCCGTGCCGCAGGTGCTCCGCCACCATCGTCAGCCAGCCCCGGTCGAACCCCGGCCCGGCCCGCAACTCCTCGCCCTCCTCGGCGGGCTGCTCGGACGGCACCTGCTCGTTCCACGACTTCAGCCATCCTGTCATCGCCTCGATGTCGGCCTTGTCGCCGGCGATGAGCTTGCCGCTCAGTTCCTTCACCCATGCGGTGGCCGTACGCTCGGCGGCGAGCTCGGCCAGCTGGATGGTCTGCCGGTGATGGATGATCATCTGCTGGTTGAAACGTACGTCGGCAGGCCCGTAGCCGTCCTGCGCGGACGCCGACGCGCCGCAGCCCGCCGCGGCCAGCAGGCCCAGCAGCACGAGGATCGCCATTCTCAAACGCATGTAGCGAGATACGCGGGGCCGTCCGGGACGGTTCAGGTCAGGGCCGGCGTGCAGCGCCGCGCGGCGGGAATGATCCGCGTACCGGCCGCAGGGGGCTAGGCTGGAAGCTTTGAGGGGGAGGAGGGGACATGCGCGGGAGACTGCCTGCCGCACTGGTCTTCCTCCTTTCATGGTTCCTGCCGGCCGTCGCGCACGCGCAGCCCGTCCAGCCGGTCACCACGGTCAAGTCCGCCACCTACGCGGCCGGGCAGCAGCCCGCCGCCAGGCAGCACCCGCTCCAGCCCGCCGCCGCGCGCATCTGGGCCGGCACGCACGGCTTCACCGGCGCCGGCGGCGCGGCGCTGCCCGCCTCCGAGCTCCTCCACTTCCGGCACGCGTGGGCCGTGGTCGTCTCCAGGCCCGCCCCCGAGGCCACCGCGCAGCGCAAGCCGGTGGCGTCGCCTGCCCGCGCGCCTCCCTCCACAGCGCGCTGACGATCTCTTTCCGCACGTCATAGCCTGTGGAGGCTGCCATGTTCCGTGCGCCGTTCTGGCGTGCGGTGACGGCGCTCGCCGTCATCGCGATCTCATCCGTCCTAGCCCTGTCCATGGAGCCGCGCCTGGGTCTTGACCTGCGCGGCGGCACCCAACTCGTCTTCGAGGCGAGAGACTCACCGACCGTGAAGGCCGACGCGGCCGCCACCGACCGCGCGCTGTCCGTGCTCCGCCAGCGGGCCGACGCGCTCGGCGTGGTCGATCCCACGCTGGTCCGCTCGGGAGAGAAGCGCATCATCGTCGAGCTGCCCGGCGTGCTCGACCCGCGGAAGGCGGCCGAGGTCATCGGCCGTACCGCGCAGCTCGCGTTCCACCCCGTGACCGGCGCGGCCGAGCAGGGTGACAAGTCCGCGCTGCCCGACGAGAACGGGCAGCTGCTGAAGCTCGGGCCGGCCGCCATCACCGGCGACGGGGTGAGCGAC
Source organism: Nonomuraea deserti (assembly GCF_004348685.1). Taxonomy (GTDB): domain Bacteria; phylum Actinomycetota; class Actinomycetes; order Streptosporangiales; family Streptosporangiaceae; genus Nonomuraea; species Nonomuraea deserti. The sequence continues at coordinate 43,289 of NZ_SMKO01000031.1, forward strand.
GCCGCCGAGCAGAGCGACCCCCAGCGCGGCCCCGGGTGGTTCGTCACCCTCGACTTCCGCGACGCCGCCGCCTGGCAGCGGCTGACCGGCGCGGCCGCGTGCGAGCCGGTCGGCGACCCGAAGCGCAGGGTCGCGATCGTGCTCGACAAGGAGATCATCTCCTCGCCGCCGCTCGACCCGTCGGTGGCCTGCAAGGTCGGCATCCCGGGCGGGAGGTCCGAGATCACCGGCTCGTTCACGCACCAGGAGGCCCGTGACCTCGCCGTGCTGATCAAGGGCGGTGCGCTGCCCGTCCCGCTCGCGATGGTCGAGCAGCGTACGGTGGGCCCGACGCTCGGAGAGGCGGCCATCGAGGCGAGCGCCCAGGCGGCGGTCGTGGGGCTGATCCTGACAGCCGGGTTCATCATCGCCGTCTACCGCCTGTCCGGGCTGCTGTCCACGGTCGCGCTGCTCTGCTACGGCCTGATCTCCTACGCGGCGCTGGTGGCGATGGGCGCGACGCTGACGCTGCCGGGCCTGGCCGGGTTCGTGCTGGCGATCGGCATGGCCATCGACGCCAACGTGCTGGTCTTCGAACGAGCCAGGGAGGAGTACCACCAGGCTCCCCGGCGAGGGCTGAAGCCGGCGCTGGCCAAGGGCTTCAAGAACGCCTGGAGCGCCATCGCCGACTCCAACATCACCACCCTGATCGCCGCCGGCCTGCTGTTCTGGCTGGCGTCGGGCCCCGTGAAGGGCTTCGGCGTGACGCTGGCGGTCGGTGTGCTCGCCTCGCTCGTCTCGGCCATGCTCATCACCCGCGTGCTCACCGAGATCGCCATGAGCAGGATCGGCCCGCGCCTGTCGGGCGTCGGCTCGCCCGGCACCGTCAGGACCTGGCTGGCGCGCAGGAAGCCGCAGCTCATGAAGGCCGGGAAGGTGTGGCTGGCGGTCGCGGGCGGGCTGGTGGCGGTCGCCGTCGCCGGGCTGCTCGTCCGCGGGCTGAACTTCGGTGTCGAGTTCACCGGAGGCCGTCTCGTGGAGTTCGGTACGAGCCGCCCGATTCCGGCCGAGGCCGCCGGTGAGGCGGTCGCCCGCGCCGGGTTCCCCTCGGCGGTGGTGCAGTCCAGCGGCGACAGCGTCACCGTGCGCGCCGCCGGGCTCGGCCTGAACGAGGTCGCGCAGATCGAGCAGGCACTGGAGCGGGAAGCGGGCGAGGTGACGAAGCGGCGCGAGGAGTTCATCGGCCCCAGCCTGGGGGAGGAGCTGCGCCGCAACGCGCTCATCGCGCTCGGCGTGGCCGTGGCCATGCAGCTGCTCTACCTGGCGGTCAGGTTCCGGTGGACGTTCGGCGCGGCGACCGTGACCGCGTTGCTCGTGGACGTGTTCGTGGTCGCGGGCATGTTCGCGTGGCTGGGCAAGCCGATCGACGGCGTCTTCCTCGCCGCGATGCTGACCATCGTCGGTTATTCGGTCAACGACAAGGTGGTGGTCTTCGACCGGGTGCGGGAGTTGTGGACGGCACGCCGCAAGGAGCCGTTCGCCACGTCGGTGAACGGCGCGATCCTGCAGACCATGCCGCGCACGGTCAACACCGGGCTCGGCGCGCTGTTCATCCTGATCGCCCTGATGGTCTTCGGCGGCGACTCGCTGCGGGACTTCGCGATCGCGCTGGTCGCCGGCATCGTGATGGGCACGCTGTCGTCCGCCTTCGTGGCCGGGCCGACCGCGATCGTGTTGTCCAGGTTCGACCGGCGGCCGCCGCCCGAGCCCGTCAAGCGCCGCACCCCCGAGGCCCGCAAGGGGTCGGGCGCCGTGGTGTAGCGCGCGCTCAGGCCGGAGCGCCCGCACCGGTCCCCGCGTCGTCCGGGGAGCCGGAGGGGTCGTGCCGTCGGCCGGCCATCGGCCGGAGTGCCCGCACCCCGCGGGTGCTCCGGCCGATTCATGCCTGCGCGCGGCCGCCTGCGGTCTGGCCGGTGAGGGCCGTGATGCCTTCCCGTACGTAGTCGCGCAGCGGGCGGGAGCGGCCGTCGAGGTGCCACTGCTCCAGCGCGCCGAAGTAGGCGCCGAACATGCAGGACCGGGCGATGACGCGAGCTCGCGCCGGGCTCTCGCCCGCGTCGCGCAGCAGGACGGTCAGCCGCTCGGCCTCCTCGTCGAGCGCGCCGTAGACGGCGGCCCGCACGGAGGGCTCCTCCATGACGTAGCGCATCCCCCGCCAGGACGTGCGGCGCCCGCCCCCGGACGCGCCCGGGCCCTCGTCGATGAGGGCGACCAGCCGTTCGAGCGTGCCCGGCAGGTCGCCGGTGTCGATCTGGCCGGAGAAGCGGTCGACGCCGACGGCGGCGAAGGGGTCGGCGGTGAACAGGCCCTCCTTCGTGCCGAAGTAGCGGTAGAAGGTGCGCGGCGACACGCCGGACGCGGCCGCGATCTCCTCGATCGTGACGTCGGAGTAGCCGCGCTCGTCGAACAGGTCCATGGCGGTGTCCATGATCCGGTGGATCGCGTCCAGCCGGTTGCGCTGGCGAAGGGTCAGGGGCACGGGGCCAGCGTACTGCTGCCGCTCGTTTGTCACTAACTGCCGTATTGACAGCATCTGCCAGTTCCTCGACTCTGGATGCACCAGGAGAGGAGGACGGAATGAGACCCTTCGAGATCGTGCTGGTGGCGGCGGAGCTGCTGGCGCTCCTCGTGCTCGCGGTTCCGCCGCTGCGGCGGGCGCGGCACGTGGCGCAGCTCGCCGCGCTCGCCGCCGTGGCGCAGGTGCTGGTGGAAGGGGCGCGCATACCGCTGATCCCCGCGTACGCCCTCGCGGTGGCGCTGCCGGCCGCGTGGCTCTGGCGGACCCTGCGCCCGCCCGTTCCCGCCTGGGCGGGCAGGCTCGGCACCGCGCTCGGCACGATAGGGCTGGTGCCGGCCGTGGCGCTGCCGATCGTGCTGCCGGTGCTGCACTTCCCGCCGCCCGAGGGCCCGCACGGCATCGGCACGCTGACCTACCACTGGAAGGACGCCGGCCGCCAGGAGATCCTCGGCCCGGACCCGGCCGCGCGCCGGGAGCTGATGGTGCAGATCTGGTATCCGGCGCGGCCCGACCCGTCAGCCCCGCGCACCCCGTACGTGGAGGATCCCGGAGTCATCACCGCGGTCGCCCAGCTGGCGGGCGTGCCGGACGCCACCTTCCAGCACATGCGCCAGTCGACCAGCAACGCCGTCACCGCCGCCCCCGCCGTGCCCGGCCGCCATCCGGTGCTCGTGTTCCTGGAAGGGGTGCAGGGCTTCCGGCAGATGAACATGTTCCAGGTCGAGCCCCTGGTGTCCCGCGGATACGTCGTCGCCGCCATCGACCAGCCGTACGCCGCCGGATCGGTACGGTTCCCCGACGGGCGCTCGATCGCCGCGCTGCCACGCGAACGCCTGACGCCGCTCGTCGATCAGAGCCTCGAACCGGCCGCGACGGCGCCGGTGCTGAACGGCCGCCCCCTCCCGGACGGCATGATCCCGCACCTCGCGCAGGACGTGACCTTCACGCTCGCCCGGCTGGCCGAACTCGACCGGGCCGATCCCCGCGGCGTCCTGACCGGACGGCTGGACCTGCGGCGTACCGGAGTCTTCGGCATCTCACTCGGAGGCATCGTCACCGCGGAGGCCTGCGCGCGCGAATCCCGCCTGCGCGCCTGCCTGATCATGGACGCCCCCGTGCCCCGAGGCGTGGTGCGCGACGGCATCGAGCAGCCCGCCATGTGGCTCACCCGAGACGCCGCGACCATGCGCCGCGAAGGCTGGGACGAGGCCGAGATCGAACGGCACCAGGTCACCATGCGGGTGCTGTACGACAAGCTGCCGGGAGCGGGCTACTTCGTGCTCATGCCGGACACCTACCACGGCGACTACACCGACGCGCCCCTCTGGTCACCGCTCATGCGCGCGGCGGGCCTGGCCGGGCCCATCGGCGCCGAGCGGGCGCACTCCGTCATCAACGCGTACACGCTCGCGTTCTTCGACCGGCACCTGAAGGGCGCCCCGGCGGACCTGCTCGACGGGAAGCCCGGGTTCCCCGGCGTGCGATTCGAGAGCCGCGGGTGAACGGCGGCGGCTCTCGCCGTGGCCGCACGCTCGGACCGCCCACGGCGTGCCGCGCACGTCCGGCCGGAAAGCGGCCGACGTCAACAGTGCCGACGTCAACAGTGCCGGGATCAACAGTGCTGGGCTCAACGGGGCCGTACTCGGCGCGGGCGGGGTCAACGGGTCGGGGTGTCAGTTCGGGCCGGCGAAGCGGGACAGCAGGTCGTCGGCGGCGGCGAAGCCGGTCACCACGTCGGCCGCCGTGCGCTGCCGCCGCACCAGGCCCACGGCCTGCCCGGCGTAGACGTAGGCGGTGTCGAAGTCGCCCTCGCGACGGGCCTGAGCCAGCTCCGCCCGCGCCGTCTCGTCGCCGGCCAGCTCCGCCTCCCGGCCCGCCCACCGGTCGAAGAATGCGTTGCGCAGGGCGCGGCCGCCGTACTCGGGGGGCCAGGCGAGCCGCTGGGCCACGTCGAAGACGCGCCCGTACGCGGTTCCGGTCTCGTCGGCGTCGAGGACCCGCTGCCGCGCCGCCTCCGAGGCGGTCGTCTCCGAGCACCCGAGGAAGGCGGTGCCCACCCAGGCGCCCTCCGCGCCCGCGGCCAGGACGGCGGCCAGGCCACGGGCCGTGGCGATACCGCCGGCGGCGAGGACCGGGACGTCCACCGCGTCCAGAACGCTCTGCAGCAGCGGCAGCGTGGCCACGTCTGCGCGCCCGTGCCCGCCGCCCTCGCCGCCGCGGGCGACGACCACGTCCACGCCGGCGCGCTCGGCGGCGCGGGCCTCGTCCGTGGTGCCCGCCTGGACGGCCACGGCGATGCCGGCCTCCCGCAGCGGTTGGACGTACGGGAGGTAGTCGCCGAAGCTGACGGACACCAGGGCGGGACGGGCCGCGAGCACCGCCTCCAGCTGGCCAGGGTTGCCCGGCAGCGCCCAGGCCATCAGCCCGACGCCGTACGCCCGCCCGCTCGCGGCGGCCACGGCCGCCTGTTCGGTGACCCACGAGCCCGGCGCGGTGGGGGGCACGCCGACCATGCCGAGCCCGCCCGCCACGGAGACGGCCGCGGCGAGCCGCCCGTCGCCCACGCCCGCCATCGGCGCGCCGACGAGCGGCACGTCGAGCCGGAAACGGCCGGTCAGCCAGGTGTTCGGCATCCTGTCAGCTCCTTCGGGACTCCGGAGAGCGCCTGCCGCGCTCCACGCCGGTCGTGACCATGGTGCCAACGACCGGCCCGCGCCGCACGGTGCGAAGGTGCGCGGCATGTCGGAGGCAGTGCCGACCGCAGTGCCGACCGCGGTGCCGGCCGCGGTGCCGGCCGCGGCGCCGGGACGCCGCCTGGCGTACCCGGAGCCACGACTCCACCCGGCTGCCCGGCCCGCCGCCTGGGCCGGCCGTCCGCTCTGTCCCGGCCGGTCCCGACGTATCCTGTGCCGGCCGAGCTGACGTGCTCTGTCCCGGCCGGTCCCGACGGCCGCCTACCGGCCGGGCCGGGACGGCGGGGGAGTCACGTCCGCTGCTGGGCCTTGAAGGCGCCGAGCCAGTAGTTGGGGGCGGACGTCCCGTCGCCGCGCGGCTTGACGGTGTAGGTGGCGAAGACGCTGTTGAGCAGCCACGGGTCCTTGTCCGGGCCGAAGTTCCGCACCATCAGGTCGTCCTGCTTGAAGCCGTACGTCGCCACCGCCAGCCGGCCGGTGCCGCGGTAGAGCCGCATCTGGTCGCGCAGGAAGGTCGACTGGCTCGTGAACCACGGGCAGCTGGTCAGGAAGTCACGCCATTTGCGCTGGGGGAAGGGGTCGTCGATGGCGGCCTTGATCACCTGCCAGACCTTGGTGCCGGGGGCGAATCCGTAACGCTGGGCGAAGTCCGCCGCGACGGGGTCCTCCAGGTGCCGTTTCCAGTGCCACACCAGCGAGAACTCGGTGACGAGGAACGTCTGGCCGGCGCGCATCCGCGGCAGGATGTAGTCGAGGAACGGCTGCGTGCTCTCCGGTGCGGGCACGTGGGGATGGATGTCGACGCCGTCGATCTCCGGGGTCTCCCGGACGAAGGCCATCCAGCGCTCCGCGGCGGGCGTGCGGCGGTCGGCCAGGTCGAGCCGGTTGAGCGCGCCCATGTAGAGCCTGGTGCCGCAGCCGGCGCCGCAGTGCTCGCGCCGATAGCCGATCACGTGCCGGGCGACGGTCTCGTAGAAGGCGTTGAGCCGCTCGTCGCGTTCGGCGGGCAGGCTCTCGATGAACGGCTCGTTGCCGATCGTCATGATGTCGGCCTTGCCCATCACGGCGGGCAGCACCCGGTCGAGGCGGGCCAGCTCCGCGGCCATCTCCTTGCTGCCGGGCGCGGGGAAGGACTTCTGGTTGTACGGGAACTTCAGGCTCAGCAGGGTGTCGTAGCCGCGTCCCGCGGCCTCGGTGAGGGTGCGGATCGCGAAGTGATCGGCGGGGTCACCCTCGTCGGCCGCGGGCATCGGGAAGAACCCGCGCACCCATTGGGCGCCGGCCTCCCGCAGCTCGCGGTAGTCCAGCGCGTCGAGGTTCTGGTTGAAGTTCGCCCCGAGGGCTCCGAGGGCGGTCTCGCGGGGCTGGTCGTCCCGCACGGGTCTGCCTCCTTGGACGGTGGCGTGGGCGGTGGTCGAGAAGGCCAGAACCGCGGCCAGAGTGATGATCGGCAGTCGGCGCAGCATGATGGCTCCCTGTGCTGGGGGATGAGCGGTTGTCACCGGCGCACTCGCCGGTCATGTTTGCGCTAACTCGATCGTGCTGTCAATGGCCCCATCGGTGCGGGCTCAGCGGCGCGGCGGCGCGGTGGACGCGCGGACCACCAGCTCGGGACGGACGAACCGGCTGGTGCCGGAGGCCGTCACCGGCCCTGCGGGCGTCTCGATCTGGGCGATCAGATGCTCCAGGCAGCGGCGCCCCACCGCGGCGAGGTCCTGGCGCACCGTGGTCAGCGGCGGGGTGAGGAAGGGCGCGAAGTCGAGGTCGTCGAACCCGACGACGCTCAGATCGCCGGGCACCCGGCGGCCCAGCTCGGCCGCCGCTCGCAGGACACCCACCGCCATCTGGTCGTTGGCGGCGAAGACGGCGGTCACGGAGTCGTCGGCCAGCAGGCGGAGAGCCGCGTCGTAGCCGGACCGCGGCGACCAGTCGCCGACGACGGGCGGCGGGATCGCCCGTCCCGCCCGCTTCAGCAGCCGCTGCCAGGCCGCCCTGCGCCGCTGCGCGGGATTGGACCCGGCGGGCCCCGCCACGTGGTGGACCGTGGCGTGCCCCAGCTCCAGGAGGTGGTCGACGGCGGCGCGGGCGCCGGCCGCCTCGTCCATGCCGAACGTCGGATGCCGGTGCGCCGCCTTGCTGTCGGCGATGACCAGGGGCACCTCGTCGGACAGCTGGAGGTGGGGGGTGTCGAGCACGCGCGCCTCGATCACGATCACGCCGTCCACCGCCCGGTCGGTGAGGCCGCGCACGGCGGCGCGCACGTCCTTCTCCGTGGGGGCGTCGACCACCGCGATGCTCACCGAGTAGCCGCGGGCCTGGGCGCCGGTCGCGACGGCCTCGACGATGCGCACGTTGAGCACGGCGCTGAGGTTGAACGTGACGACGCCGATCGTGCCGAACCGGCCGGTCGCCAGCGCCCGTGCGGCGATGTTGGCGCGGTAGCCCAGCTGTTTCATGGCCGTCTCGACCTTGAGCCGGGTGGCGGCGGTCACGCGGTCGTTGCCGTTCACGACCCTGGAGACGGTCTGGCCGGAGACCCCGGCGAGTTTGGCGACGTCGGCCATGGACGGCCCTCCGGACGCTCTCGTGCCTGGTGCTCGAACCACGCCGGGCGTCTCCCTTCGTCATCGCAGCGGGCGGAGCGCACGAAAAGGCTGGGACGGGCCGGTCAGGGCTGGCCGCCGGCGCTCTCGACGTCGCTCAAGGACGTGTCGCCGCCGACAGCGTACATCCCCGCCCAGGGCCGCGGAAATCGTTCCCGGGCCCTCGTGCGCTCACTCTTCTTGTTTACGCAAACATGCATATCACGACGTCAAGCCGACTATGCCCAGCACAGTGGCCGATGCCGGCCGAGCAGAAACCTCGCCGGCACCATCTTGACGCTGGTGGGCGGCGGACATAGGTTTGCGCAAACATCAATCCGCTTGACCGGGGGATCCCTGATCAGGGACGGGCGGGACAGGTCGCTGACCGAACCGACGAAGAGGAGTCGCCATGCGGCGGCAGCAACGGATCCTTGGAAGCCTGCCCGGCGCGGGGAGCGCCGGGCGACCCGGCATGGGCCGACGCCAGTTCATCGGCGGCGCCGGCGCCGCCGCACTCGCCGCGGCGCTCGCCGGATGCACGGGTGGCGGGCAGATGAGCCGGGAAAGTGGCGGTTCGAGCGGATCCCTCCAGTGGTGGGACCAGTTCCGCCCGTTGACGAAGATGTTGCAGGACGAGCTTTTCGCCCCCTACATGAAGGAGCATCCCGGGGTCACGATCGAGCGGCGCCAGATGGACGTGCCCGACCTGGGCCAGGCCCTGCAGGTCGGGCGGCGCAGCAACCAGATGCCGGACGTGCACTCGCTGGCCGGCCTGGGAACCTCCGCCGCGGCGCTGGTCAGCGAGGGCTGGTTCCAGCCCATCGGCAAGCTCGCCGACTTCCAGGGGAGCCCGGTCGGCGAGTTCCTCTATGACGGCATGCACCGCTTCGACGGCGAGATCTACTCCTTCCCGCCGTTCTCCGGCCGCTGGCACGAGGCGGTGCCGTGGTTCAACACCGCGCTGCTCAAGCAGGCCGGGGTCGACCCCGAGGAGGATCCGGCCACCTGGGACGAGCTGCGCGACGTCGCCCGGCGCCTCACCAAGGGCACCGACGACGGCGTGTACGGGATCGTCGTGCCGAGCAAGGAGACCGAATACCTGGAATTCCTGGTGAACCGGCTGGCCATGACCGCGGGCGCTCCGGGCGGCATCGACTGGACGACGGGCGCGTACGCCTACGACGCCCAGCAGTACGCCGACGCCATCGAGTTCCTGATCGCCCTGCAGACCGACAAGGTCGTGCACCCCGCGTCCGCGTCGATGGGCGCCCGAGACGCCCGCGCCCGCTGGGCGGCCGGCCAGGCGGGCGTGTACCTGTGGGGCGCCTGGTTCATCGGCGGGCTGCGCGTGGACGAGCCGGAGGCCGTGGAACGCGGGGTCGGGACCTGGCACATCCCCTGCCCCGAGACGAGCAGGAACTTCGTCTACAGCCCTCCGCAGTCCGGCACCTTCTGGGTGTCGAGCCAGTCGAAGCGGGCCAAGGAGGCCGCCGAGCTCATGCTGCGGATGACGACCAGGGAATTCCAGGCCAGGCTGGCCGCCGCCATGGACCAGCCACCCGCCCTGGCCGACGTGGTGGAGGAGGCGGAGGTGCACCCGGCCTACCGGCAGTGCGTGGCCAACTTCCAGGACGACGTGCGGATCGCCCCGGCGCCCGAGGTCGGCACGCCCGGCGTCTGGCAGGTGCTCGCCGAGATGCGCGACGTCCATCCGAACCTCGGTGACATCGTCCAGTCGGTGCTGACGGGATCGACCTCCGACGTGGCCGGCGAGCTCCGCCGCTACACCGACGCCATGAGCGCCGAGCGCGAGCGCGCCATCAAGGTCGTCCGCGAGGAGAAGGGCGTCGAGGTCGACACGAAGGCCTGGGTGTTCGCCAACTGGGACAGGAAGGCGGACTACGACCAGCAGGCCTACGCCGAGCGCTGAGCCGAGCCCCGCCTGCGAACAGGAGCGCGATGACAACGACAATCCGGCGGCGCGAGCGTCCGGCCGTGGCGGCCGCCCGGGACCGCGGCGGGCGCGGCCTGCTGCGCCGCCTGCGGCAGGACTGGTGGATCTACCTCTTCCTGCTCCCGACCGTCCTCGGCTACGGCGCCTACACCGTCTACCCGCTGCTGGCCTCGTGGTGGTTCGCCTTCCTCGACTGGCCGGGCTTCGCGACCGCCGGCACCTTCGTCGGCGTCGAGAACTTCGAGCGGCTGATCGGTGACGACCTCTTCTGGAACGCGTTCTGGAACTCGATCGTGTTCCTGGTGTTCGCCGTACCCCTGCGGGTGGGGCTGGCGCTGGCGCTCGCGCTCGTGCTGAACCGGAAGAAGACGCCGTTCAAGGGCTTCTTCCGCACGCTGTTCTTCCTGCCCGTCGTCACCACGGGAGCCATCGTCGGCGTCGTGTTCACCCTGCTGCTCGACGCGAGCGGCCCGGTGAGCCTGGCGCTGGTCTGGTCGGGGCTGATCGACTCGCCGGCGAACTTCGCGGCCGACGCCGGCACCTCGCTCTACGCCGGGATCGCCGTGTGGGTGTGGAAATGGCTGGGCATCACGCTGATCTACTGGCTCGCCGCGCTGCAGACGATCCCGCAGGGGGTGCACGAGGCCGCGATGATCGACGGCGCGGGCGCCTGGGCGGAGTTCCGCCACGTGACGATGCCGCTGCTCGTGCCGTTCCTCGTGATCATCACCCTGATCGACACGGTGGCCGCGTTCAACGTCTTCGACCTCATGCAGACCCTCACCGGCGGAGGGCCGTCCTTCTCATCCGAGGTGATCGAGATCTTCATCTTCCGTACGGCCTTCCAGGCCACCGTTCCCCAGCTGGGTTACGCGTCGGCGGCGGCGGTGCTGTTCGGGCTGCTGACCATGGGCTTCGCGATCGCCCAGGCCGTCGGCATGCGCTGGGCCAGAGGAAGGACCGGCGCGTCATGACGGCGACCGCGCAGGCCGGCCTGACCTGGCGCGCCCGCCTGCTCCGCCGTCCCAGCCCGGGTCAGGTGGTGACGGTCGTCCTGCTGCTCGTGCTCGGCGGCCTGTGGGTCTACCCGTTCGCCTGGCTCGTCTCGGCGTCGTTGAAGTCCTCGCCCGAGATCTTCGGCAGCGGGCTCGCCCTGCTGCCCGAGCGGCCGGTCTGGGAGAACTACGCCCGGGCCTGGAACGAGGTGGGCTTCGCCACGTACTTCGTCAACACGCTCGTCATCACCGTGGGCACCGTGCTGCTCGTCGTCGTGCGCAGCGCTCTGGCGGGCTACGTGCTGGGGCGTTACGACTTCGTCGGCAAGAAGCTGCTCATCGGGGTGTTCCTGGTCACCTTCTTCCTCCCCGAGGGGTACACGATCATCCCGATCACCCAGCTGACCGACCAGCTCAGCCTGCTCAACACGCACGCCGGCGTTATCCTCGGGCTGGGCGCGGGCGGGCAGATCGCCTCGACCCTGCTCTACGCGGGATATTTCCGGCGGCTGCCGAAGGAGCTGGAGGAGACCGCGCGCCTGGACGGCGCCGGACACTTCACGATCTTCTTCCGCGTGATGCTCCCGCTCGCCTGGCCGATCACCGCCACGGTGGTCATCCTCACGTTCCTGTTCGCCTGGAACGTCTACCTCCTGCCGCTGGTGTTCACGCTCAGCGAGCCCGGCCTGCGGACGCTGGCCGTGGGCATGACCGTCTTCGTCGGAGAACGGGGCACCGACTGGTCGGGGATGGCCGCGGCGGCGGTCATCTCGCTGATCCCGGTGATCGCCGTCTTCGTCGTGCTCCAGCGCAAGTTCGTCGACAGCATCGCGGGAGCGGTGAAGCAATGACCGGAACGGAGATCCCTGACATGCCCGTCCCCGCCCGTGAGGCGCTCGTGACGATCGACACCCGCCACCCGGTGGGCCGGCTCGACGACGACGTCTACGGCCACTTCCTGGAGTCCGCCTTCTTCGGCAACATCGAGGGCGGGGTGTTCGACGAAGGGTCGCCGCTGTCCATCGACGACCCCGGCCCGCTCCGCGGCATGCGCGCCGACGTGCTGGAGCTCTGCCGCGAGCTGGCCCCCGGCCCCATCCGCTGGCCGGGCGGCAACTTCACCTCCGCCTACCACTGGGAGGACGGCGTCGGCCCGCGCGACACCCGGCCCCGCCGGCTGGAGCTGGCCTGGGGCGGGCTGGAGTCCAACCGCTTCGGCACCGACGAGTTCCTGGCGTGGTGCGGGGCCGTGGGCGCGGAGCCGTACCTGGTGCATTCCTGCCGGGACGTCGACGAGGCGGTGCGCTGGGTCGAGTACACCAACGCCGCCCAGGAGACCGCGCTCACCGGCCGGCGCGCCCGCAACGGGCGCGCCGAGCCGTGGAAGGTGAAGTACTGGGGGGTGGGGAACGAGGTCTACGGCCCGTGGCAGATGGGCCACCGCCCGGCCGAGGAGTACGCCGCCGCGGCCCGCGAGCACGCCAGGTTCATGCGCCTGGTCGACCCGGAGATCCGCCTGATCGGCGTCGGCATCCCCTGGCAGCAGGAACAGTGGACGCGCCCGCTGATGCGGCAGGCGGGCAACCTGCTCGACTACCTGTCCCTCCACCTGTACGGCGCCAGCACCCACCTGTGGACCGGGGACGACTACGACGACGTCGTCGCCCAGTCCCTCTACTTCGAGCGGGAGATCCACGCCTACTCCCAGCTGGTCACCGCGCTCGCCGCGGAGGCCGGCCTGGACCGCCCGCCCGCGCTCGCCCTCGACGAGTGGAACATGCGCCACCTGGAGCCCGCGGCCTGGCCGGACCCGCTCCCCGGCGACGACGGCGGCATCGCCCCGCGCGAGATCTCCGGCGTGGCGCCCGCTGATCGGCCGGGCCCCGTACGGGTGAACCGGTGGAGCCCGCGTACGGTCGGCGACCTCGTCTTCTACGCCGGGGTGTTCCACGCCGTGCACCGCACCGCGGGCCTGCCGGCGCCCGTGAGCATGGCCAACCCGGTGAACCTGGTCAACGCCAACGGCGTGATCGTCGCCCGTCCCGGCGGCGCCCTGCGCTCGGCCATCTACCACGTATGGCACCTCTACCGGCACCACACTGGCCCGACCGTGCTGCCGTCGCGGGTGGACGGCCCGGCACGGTCGGCGGCGGTCCGCCTCGGCGACAACCGCGGCCCGGACGGGCGGCTGCTCACCGCGCCCATGACCGTCCCCTACATCGACGTGTCGGCCACCCGCGCCGACGACGGCTCCGTGCGGGTCGCGGTCGTCAACCGGCACCGCGACGAGACCGTGCGCCTGCGGATCGTCCTCGACGGCGCCGCGGGCGACACCCCCGTGAGCGCGCGGGTCCGCACCCTCGGGACCGGCGACCTGCACGCCGTCAACACCCTCGGGGCGCCGGACACGGTCGCGGTGCGCGATCTCGGGCAGGTCGAGGCGAGCGACGGCACGTGGGCCGTCGGTCCGCACTCGGTGACCGTGCTCGCCCTCTGACGGACGCCCTCCGGAGGGAGAACCCTGACGGACGCCTTCCGGAGGGAGAACCCTGACGGACGCCTTCCGGAGGGAGAACCCTGACGGACGCCTTCCGGAGGGAGAACCCTGACGGACGCCTTCCGGAGGGAGAACCCTGATCGGCCACCGGGACCGGTCCATGGCCGCGGCGCGGCGCGCCTCTGGCAGGCTGGGGGCCATGCGGTTCCGGGTGCGCGAGTTCGAGCTGGCCCTGATGCACCGGATGCGCGACCTCAACGCCGGCCGGGTGGAGGACGCGCTCGCCGCCATGGGCGCGTCCAGAGCCGAGGTACGGGCCGCGCACACCCACTGGACCCGGCTGGCCCACGCCTCCCGAGCTCCCAAGGGGGCGGCGGTGTTCCGGATGGCGCTCGGCCCGCCCCACCACGCGGGCCCGCGCGCGTTCGGCAGCCTGACCTGCGACGTGCGCCGGTGGATCCTGCCGTCGTGGCCGGGCCTGGAGTTCGAGGTGCTCACGGGGCCCGATGGCGAGGTCTGGAATCAGTGGTTCGTCCGGCCAGGCGGCGGCGTGCGGCTGGCCTTCGCGGACCTCACCCCCTGGACGTGCGTCGTCGCCGATGTGGGCACGAGTTTCCCGGGGGCCACCTCGCTCGAGGGGCAGGCGCCGCACCACTGGTCGGTCGAGTTCGACCACGCGGGCACGGCGTACCGTGCCTGCTTCGTGTACGGCCTCTACCAGCGTCTCGACCGGAGGGACGGCGGACCGGCCGGCTGAGCACCACAGGCGCCGTCCGGCCCGCCGAGGGAGGGCGCGCTACGCCGCGACGCCGGACTCCTTGGCGGCGCGGTCGATGGCCGCCAGCTCCTCGTGGGTGAAGTCGAGGTTGTCGACGGCGGCCACGTTGGCCTCCAGCTGCTCGGGGCTGGACGCCCCCACGAGCACCGACGTGATGCGCGGGTCGCGCAGCGCCCAGGCGAGCGCGAGCTGCGCCACCGTCTGGCCGCGTGCCTCGGCCAGTTCGGACAGCGAGCGCACGAACGCCAGCACCTCCGGCGTCACCCGGTCGGCCGTGAGGAAACGCCCCTCGGCGGCGCGCGAGTCTGCGGGGATGCCGTCGAGGTAGCGGTCGGTGAGCAGGCCCTGCGCCAGCGGCGAGTAGACCACGCAGCCGACGCCCTGCTCCTCGAGCACCCCCAGCAACGAGTCCTCGATGCCCCGGTTGAGCAGGGAGTAGGACGGCTGGTGCACCAGGAGGGGGGTGCCGAGCTGGCGCAGCAGGCGGGCGGCCTGGGCGGTGCGCTCGGGGGAGAAGTTGGAGACGCCGACGTAGAGCACGCGCCCGGTGCGGACCATGTGGTCGAGCGTGGCCACCTGCTCTTCGAGCGGGGTGTCGGGGTCGTCGCGGTGCAGGTAGTAGATGTCGACGAAGTCGAGGCCGAGCCGCTCCAGCGACCGGTCGAGGGTGGCGAGCAGGTGCTTGCGGGAGTTGCCCTTGCCGTACGGGCCGTCCCACATGGGGTTGCTGCCCTTGGTCGTGACCACGACCTCGTCGCGCATCGACCGGGGGAAGATCCGGCCGAACGTGGACTCGGCGGCCCCCAGCGGCGGGCCGTACCGGTCGGCGATGTCGAAGTGGGTGATGCCGAGGTCGAGCGCCTTGTGCAGGATCGTGCGCTGGCTGTCGAGCGGCTTGCCGCCGCCGAAGTTGTGCCACAGGCCGAGCGACACGGCGGGGAGCAGGAGACCGCTGCGGCCGCACCTTCTGTACGGCTGGCGTTCGTAGTCCAAGGGTGTCCTTCCGGGGTAACGCGGACCAATGAAACGTTTTACGAAGCCAAGTTAAGCACCTCTTCCCCCTCGTCCGCCGCCACGCGTGCCGCGCCCGCGCGTGGCGTGGGTCGGCGGGCAGTTTCTTTACTGTGCTGTACAAAATCCGGTAGCCTCCCCTTCATGGGCAGGCCACGCGAGTTCAGTGATGAGGCCGCCGTCGACGCCGCGATGGAGCTGTTCTGGGAGAAGGGGTACGAAGCGACCAGCACCCAGGACCTGTGCTCCCGCACGGGGCTCGGCCGCGGCAGTCTCTACAACGCCTTCGGCAGCAAGCACCGGCTCTACGAGACGGCGATCCGCCGCTACGCCGACACCAAGGGCGAGGCCCAGCTCGCGATGCTGGCCGAGCCCGGCTCCGTGCGTGACCGGCTGAGAGACCTGATGCTGGGCGTCATCGACGCCGACATGGCCGACCCCGGCCGGCGCGGCTGCCTGGCGCTCAACGCCGCCAGCGAGACGAGCGGGCGCACCGAGGCCGTCGCCGGGCTCGTGCGCCGCCAGTTCACCGATCTGGAGCAGGCGATCCTGCGGCTGGTGGAGGTCGGGCAGAGCACGGGCGAGCTGGCGTCCGACCGGCCGCCGCTCCAGGTGGCGCGCGCGTTCCAGAGCGCCTACTACGGCCTGCGGGTGCTCGCCAAGGTCACCGGCGACCGGCAGGCGCTGCTCGACGTCGTCGAGGGGGCCGTCGCCGCCCTGTGAACCCCGCGGGATCCGCCGCGGGGGTTCGTGCTGCCTTAATTTTGTACAGATCAGTAAAGAATGGAGTCTTTGTGACCAGGACCAACGCCGGCGTGCCCGCGCTGATGCTCTGCGTCTTCGGCATCACGACCGGCGAGTTCGTCATCGCCGGGATCCTGCCCGACCTCGCCGAGGACCTGACCGTGTCGATCCCGGCCGCCGGGCTGCTGGTGACGGCGTACGCGATCGGGATGATCGTCGGCGGCCCGGTGCTGACGGCGCTCAGCGCCCGCTTCCCGCGCAAGCCGCTCATCCTGGCCCTGCTCGCGATCGCCATCGCGGGAAACCTGGCCTCCGCGCTCGCACCCTCCTATCCCGTGCTCTTCGCCGCGCGGGTCGTGACCGCGCTGGTGACGTCCACGTTCTTCGCCAACGCGATCGTCATCGCCGCGTCCACCGCGCCGCCGGACAGGCAGGCGTCCACCGTGTCCACGCTCGTCTTCGGGATGAACCTGTCGATGATCCTCGGCGCGCCCATCGGCACCCTCATCGGCGACGCGCACGGCTGGCGGGCCACGTTCCTGGCGATCGCCGCGTGCTGCACGGCCGGGCTGCTGCTCGTTGCGCGGCTGGTGCCGGACGTCCGCGACGCGGCGCCGGCGACCTCCGCGGTGGCCGAGCTGCGCGTGTTCCGCAGGCGCGACGTGCTCCTCGCCATCGCGGTCACCGCCGTGGGCAACGCCGGGCTGCTGATGGTCTTCACCTTCTTCGCGCCCCTGGTCACCACCGTCACCGGGTTCGCCGCCGGCGCGGTCGCCGTCCTGCTGCTGGTGTACGGCGTGGGCGCCGCGGCCGGCAACATCGCCGGGGGACGCCTGTCCGACATGTCGCCGATGCGGGCGCAGGTTGGGCTGCTGGCTCTGCTCGCGGGGGCGCTCGTGCTCATGTGGGCGGGCAGCGGTAGCACGGCCGTCACGGCGGTGATGGTGTTCGTGGTCGGCGCGCTCGGCTTCTCCGTCATCCCCGGCATGCAGGCGCGGGTGCTGGCCACCGCCGCCGCCGCGCCCACGCTGGCCATGGCGGTGAACGCCTCCGCCTACCAGCTCGCCGCGGCCTTCGCCGCCTGGCTCGGCGGCCGGGTCATCGACGCCGGCCTCGGGCTGCGCTCGCTCTACCTCGTGGCGGCGGCCGTCACGGTCGCGGGCATCGCGGTGAGCGGTTACGCCTGGCTCCGCGACCGCGGCCGGGTCGTACGTCCCGGCTGACCGTCAACCGGCTCCCGGCTGCACGATCATCAGGATGACCACGGCCGCCCACAGCAGGTTGTAGCCGCCGGTGAGCATGCTGAGCGTGCGCAGCGCCGCCGGCTCGCCGGGCTCGGCCAGCGCGGCCCGCTGGCGGGGGACGATCAGCAGGGCCAGCAGGCAGCCCGCGGCGAGGGTCAGCACCATCGAGGCGACCAGCCACGTCTCGCTCATCCTGCCCTGGACGATGGCCAGCACGATGCCGGCCGCGGGCACCAGGACGGCGGCGATGCCGTAGCCGCGGCTGACGCGGTGGAGCGCGGCGGCCACCGCCCTGCTGCGCTCGCCGCCCTCCGCGGCTCCGGCGACCGGCGCGTACCGCGGGAACAGGCTCGCGGCCACGGCCGTCCCCCCGACGAACAAGAAGCCGGCCAGCACGTGCACCGACAGCAGCAGACCCTCCACCGATCCTCCAGACGACGAGCAACCTTCAGGGGACTTGAAGCTTAGCACGCAAGCTTCAAGGGGCCTGAAGGTAGGGGGATCAGCCCGCGCTGCCGAAAGCAGCCCGTACCGCGTCGCCGACCTGGCGCTGGATCGGGTCGGCCGCCGGGCCGAACAGCAGGTCGTCCACCCGCGCCACGACCTCCCGCGCCGCGTCGAGCAGCCGCGCCCCCTCGGCCGTGACCTCGATGGTCGAGGCCGACCCGGCCCGGGCGGTGCGGTCGCGCACCAGCCCGGCGGCGGCCAGCGCCTTCACCGCCGTGTGCACGCTCTGCACCGTGGTGCCCGACATCCGGGCCAGCTCGCTGAACGACACCCCCGGCATCCTGGCGATGTGGCCCAGCAGCCCCAGCCGGCCGACCGTGAGCTCGAGCGGCGCCAGGGCGGCGCCCAGCTCGCTCTCGATACGGCGGGCCAGCGTGAGCAGGACGATGGAGGTGCTGGTCACGGGCGGTGCGGGACGGTCGTTCTCGGCGGTCACCCCTTCAGTTTCCCGCAGCGCGGCACCGGGACGTCCGCGTACGCCGGATCACGCCTTGTCCCGCGGCCAGGTGAGCTCGGGCCGCGCGGGACTGCCCTCGGGCTTCATGGCCGGCAGCCGGCCGGGGTGGTGGTATTCGACGCGAACCTTGTAGAAGTCGCCGTCCTCGCGCGGCCGGCCGTCCTTGCCGACGGCGGGCGTCACCTCGACCTCGGAGTAGGCGGTCAGCAGCGAGCCCGGGTCGAGGTGGTAGACCGCGTGGAAACCGGTGCCCATCCCGCCGGTGTAGGAGTAGGGGTGGCTCTGCGGGTCCAGGCCCGACTTCTTGAACGACCACATGAGGGACTGGCCGCCGTAGTACAGGTCGTCGGCGCGCTTGACCGGCGTGTAGTCCACGACGAGCCGCAGATACTGTTTGCCCTTGACCTCGGTCAGCCGCAGCTCCCTAGGGTTGACGAACCCGTTGTACTCGGTCTGGAGCGCCTTGATCCACCTGTCGGCCTGGGCCTCCGTCATGCCGCCCGTGGAGATGCCGTCGGAGATGTAGCGATAGGCGCTTTTGAGCCTGCAGAGATAGTCCCCCGTGTCGGGGCCGTCCCATCTCCTGAGCCTGTAGCTGTAGTCGTACGACGCGCCGTCGCGGCAGACCGTGATCGGGTCCTCCGGGTCGGCCGACCCCCACACCATCCGGAACTCCTTGGTCCGGTAGTCGAACCCGCTCTCCCACACGTAGCCGGGCTCGCCCTGCCGGTATTCGGACTCCTCGGTGTACGACTCCTGCGTGAGGTGCAGGATCGGCTGCGTGGCCATCTTCCTGAAGCCGGCGTAGAAGAGCGCCGTGGGATCGACCGTGCCCACGTCCTCGGCGGTCAGGCGGCCCTTCTTCAGCACGTTGAGGGTGGCCGGGTCGCCCGCCGCGGCCGCGTCCCCGCCCTCGCCCTCGCCATCGCCGGAGCTCTGCCACAACAGCCATCCGCCGCCCAGGCCGAGCACCACGACGAACGCGAGAACCGCCGCGAGGGCGACAATCCCGCCACGCTTCCGTGGCGGTGGCGGTGGCGGTGGCGGGGGAGGG